>JAUQXC010000081.1 GCA_030834825.1 Thermoflexales bacterium | reverse complement strand
CCAACCAGGTTTGTGTGTCGCCTTTGGGTTGCGAGATGCCGAGACGATAAATCAGTTCAGGCAAGTCATAGGCGTAGCGATCGAGGTCGGTCTCCGGAATGAGTGGCACGGGTGCCATATAAGAGAGCGCCAGGCTCGTGCCCAAGCGTTGCGCGCGCACAAGGCCGGCATTGCGAACCGCATCAGAATCGACGCGGGCCAGTTCCTGGAGCCAGCGTGTGACATCGGACTTGAACTCTTGAGCTGGCATGGAAGTGAGGTGGTTAAACTCAACCGCGACATCAGCCACTTCGAGAAAGGACAGAGTCGTAAACTTCTCCAGGCGTTGCCGCAGTGCATCCAAAAAGGCCGCTTGTTGATCGACATCTCGCCGTGCGATGAGGGCGGCAGTCCAAGTCATCAATCGGCGATGTCGGGGCTGAAGTGAAACCAAGCCTTTTTGCTCAGCGGTGAACTCGGCCGCTAAAGCGTAAGTGACAGGTGCGTTGGCCATCTGCCAACTATCGCCCGCGCTGGTAAGCAAGCCCGCTCGAACACAGAAATCCACTAGAATCCAGCCCTGTTTTTCTTCCTCCGATCGAAGTGGCAGCACCCAAAACGCGCGGCGGACGTTTTCACGCACCAGCTCAGTCGTCGCTTCAGGGTGCGGCGCGATATCAAGAGAAATGGCCGCCAAATACTGAAGTAAACGCCGCGCATTGGTGACTTCAGCGACGACCTGACCCGAGGCACGCGTCTCCTTCAAAACTCGATCGAGCCACATACCCATGAGGATGATCGGATGCACCTCGCTGTCCGTGCGGGCAAGATGCGCAACAAGCATGGCTAATGCCGGTGTAATGTCGAGGTTGCCGCGTTGCAGGACTGTCATCACCTGCTCAGAAAGCGCGGAGGATGTCCCTGTGGCTTTCAAGAGTTCCAGCAGCGACTGATCGGATAGCTTAGGCATCGGGATCACCGTTGCGGCCATACGATCAATCGTCAAGCGCGGGTTACGCTCGGCCAGGACTAGGCGCGGCATCCCGTTCAAGCGTTGACTGACAATCGGCCACTCAGTTTCCAATAGGTCATCGCACTGATCGGCCAGGATCACCAGTCGATCGCTGCGGATGGCTTCGCCCGCTGCCAGTGCAAAGTTCTCGCGTTCAACTCCACTGAGATACGCTTGGCCGAACAAACCCTGCGTCGCGAAGAAATGCAAAACATCCATCGCAGCCGCATGCGGAGCATACTGCGAGATCGACAGGTACAGTGGCAGCAATCCTGCCTGCCTGAAGTTGATGGCCAGCGCGTGCATCAACTCGGTCTTGCCGCTGCCGATCTCGCCCTGAATGATCACGCGGCGACTCGCTTGAGCAACCTCAATGATCTGTAACCACTCGGCAGGGATCTGGATTGGCGTCGGCGGCAGGACGTGATCGAGATACGCATCCATGCGCACTGAGGCATTGATTGCCGGCGGTGTCCCCTCTACCTCAATCAGCGGGGCGGGCTGCGCTAAAGGTAGCTCGCGGACGGCGTCAGCAAGCGCTGGTGCAGCCAGTGATTCTGTCGGCGTGGGCGAAGGTACCTCCGCAGCCACGTCTTCCAGTTGAATGGTGTTGAGGAACTCGGCGAACTTCTGGATGGCGGCTTTTTGTCGCGAGGCGACCGTGGTGGGGGCAATCACCTCAGGATCACTCTGCTTGTCCGGTTTGACCGGCTCACGACAGATTGCCTCCCAGAATTCGTTGTGACGAGCATCGAGCAACTCGCGAGCCTTAGCCACATGGCCGTTGGCAATAATCTCTGCCATCCGCTCATGGGTCCCCAGTACCCAGCCGATTTGAGGCAGTCCATCTGGTAGGGGTTGCTTCATTCGAAATGGATAGAAATACCCGGCCTCCAGCACGAGGAATCGATCCCATTGGCGCTTGAGTTTGACCGTCGTATCTCCCGGGTAAAAGGTCTCGCGCCACAGGTCAGCGAGAATTAACCCGAGTCGTCGGCCCGGGGCGAGTCCCTCGTAGCCAGGATGTCGTTTCATAAACTGCTGGACAAACGGAGCATCAGCCAAAGGATAATTGTCCAGTTTGGCCGGTGTCCGCAGGCTCTCGATGGCATCTTTGAGGATTTCGTAGTCGATCATGGGCCGGTTCGTAGAGTTTTCGTCGATTTCTTGCGCCCGCGAGGGTCGATTCCGTGATATGTTGTACTCGGCGGCGAGCGATCGAATGTGGGCAGAGTGTATCAGAATCCCCGGAGTGGATCAAGCGTAAGCAACGCCATGCTGGCGTGATTATCGTGAAGAACTACACGGATTGCATTCATTGAAGAGGCAGGACACGACTATTGGGTAAAGGACTGTGATGAGCAAACGGACAGAATTTGTAACGGCCGGTATCCCCAACAAGCCAATGGTGAAACAGAAACGGCGCACCATCCGCTTGTCCCACGCCGTGATTGTGCGCGCGCCGGGACTATTGCCAATGTGGTACACGCCGGGGGAACTGGCGCAGGACCTCGGCATTTCGGCACGTGCGCTTCGAGACTGGCAGAGATTCGGACTGCCATATCGGCGGGACGAACGCGGGCATATCTGGATCGATGGGCGACAATTTGCAGCCTGGGTGAAGGCAGTCTGCCAACCGCGACCGGGGCGAGGGCTGAATCAAGACGAAGCCTACTGCCTCCATTGTCGGGGGCCAGTCAAGCTCATCAATCCCACGCGCCGACGGCACGGCAACCAGGTGACGTTGAAAGGGCAGTGCCCGCAATGCGGCAATGCGATCTATCGAGGAGGACGGCATGGTGAATCGGCAGAACTACCGTTGGGCCCGAGCGTATCTTGAATACCTGGCAGAAGTTGCGCAACTTGATCGCCGCTCGGTTGAACGCTACTGGTTCTATCTGAAGCCGTTGTTGATCTGGGCCGATGACGTCTCGTTGAGCCAAGCTGCTCAGCGGCGCCCGGCGTTCCCGGTCTATCTCGCCGCGACGCGCCAGGACGACGTAGCCGGCCTGTACGCTCCCAGCACACTCAAGAAGATCATTCGGACGACCAAGCGTTTTCTGATCTGGCTGAAGATGACCTATGTGCGCGATTTTCGAGATCTGCCCATGACGTGGATTGATGCCTTGCGGCCCCCGCGCGGCATAGAACCGCCACACGATCACCAATTCATCACCATGGAGGACGTCCAACGGTTGATAGCCCTCGAGATCGATGAAGACGACCTGGCTTTGCGCCGCGATCAAGCGGGGGCCGCGCTGCTCTTCCTCTCAGGCATGCGTGCCGGTGCCTTCGGCACGCTGCCGATCGAGGCCGTGGATCTACCAAGCCGGACGATCAGGCAATGGCCATCGCTCAAGGTGCGCACCAAGAAAGGGAAGTCAGCCACGACCTACTTGTTGGATATTCCCGAGTTGCTAACGGTGGCCGAACGCTGGGACACTTTCATTCGCGCTCAATTGCCGCCGACTGCCATGTGGTATACCCCGATCGAACATCAGTGGGGCGAACAGTCTTTGTCGGCTGAAGCACCGGGCGTCCATCGTAACATCGCCATTGCCAAGCGCTTGCGAATCTTGTTTGAACGGGCGGGTGTTCCCTATCAGTCACCTCACAAGTTCCGCCACGGCCATGCCGTCTATGCCCTGCAACACGCGAAGACGATGGCCGACTATAAGGCGGTCAGTATGAACCTGATGCATGAGGACATCCGTATTACGGATGGCATCTACGCACCGCTGGCCGGCCAGGAAGTGCAGCAGCGCATTGCGGGACTGACGGGGCCATCGGTAACGAAATCCGCCAGGAGTGAAGGGCTGGCTGATTTCATCCGGTCACTGCCCAAGGAACAACTCGCCGATGCGTTGATGGTTATCGCTGAGCAAATGCCGCGCTGAGGCTACCCTGCCTGATTCAAGCGTGATGCCTGGATCGGGCAGGGGGCTTCGTGTTCTACAATCGCCAGTTATCGGCGGGGCTGGCGCGGCGGTGGGCTTGCTCCACATCGATCTCGGCGATGCGCGCATAATGTTGCACCATATCAAGGGTGCTATGGCCGAGCAATGCTTGCAAGGTGAACACATCGCCGCCCGATCGCAAATACGTGATTGCCATGGTGTGACGAAACCGATGGGGATGGCATTTCTTGATGCCGGCCTTGTTGCCCAGATGAACCATCAACAAGCGCAAGGCGCCTTTGTTCATTGGCCGATCATACTTCACCAGAAACAGGGGCGCTTCGAAATCATCGCCGTCAGTGCGTTCGGCGAGATAGCGCCACACGGCGCGCCGCGCGGTCTTGCCCAAATAAACAGTGCGGCCCTTCCCGCCTTTCGCACCACCGGCTCGACCATGTTTGACTTGCACCTTACCGGACTTCAAGTCCACATCACCGACCTTCAGTGCACTGAGTTCTGAAGCCCGCAAGCCGGTATCGAGTAGGGCCAGGATGATCGCTTGATCGCGTTTAGCCGTCGCACGCCGCATGGTGAACTTGCGACGCTCAGTCGTCTGAGCCTCCTTGCAAGTCTCGCAAGCCTTCAACAACGCCTCGATCTGCTCCTTGGTGAATGGCTCGACCGGTGCTTCTTCGAACTTGGGGGCGGGAATGTCTTTGATCGGATTGGGGAGAGCGAACTCGCGGCCAGCCCAGGTGAAGAACGCGGACAAGGTGATGTAGAAATTGCGCACGGTCTTGGCGGACAAGGCCCGACGGTCGCCGGTTATGCGGCGCGGCTCATAGTCGGTGCGCAGCCAGACAAGGAACTCCTGGACGTCCGCTGCCTTGATCCAGTTGACGGGTTTATCCCCGAGGTGTTCCACCCACAACTTGA
>JAUQXC010000874.1 GCA_030834825.1 Thermoflexales bacterium | reverse complement strand
CGTTGGCTGGTATGGCACACCCCAATATCCCGATCCCGCTTATTGGTCTGGAGATACCGGGCATGCTCCGACACCTGTCGAGGTGGCAGCGCTGTTGAACTTTGTACAAAACGGCGGCGGTCTCGTTGCCTCGGTTGAGTTTAATCAAGGCGCTGACTGGATGAATCCTATTGGGAGGCCGATGTCCGTCACCTTTGGCTCAATCAGCAACAACGGGGCCATCCGCCAGGCCGACCGAGTTGCCGGCCATTTTGTTCTGGCGAAACACTGCATTTCCACTTATCTGCCGGCGGTGAGCCGCTAGTGTGAGGTCGGCGCAATCAAGCCGGAAATCGTAAATCCGCTGGAGTTGCACGGCGACTAGGGAACTCCCTTTTGCGCGAATGGAACAGCCCCCCCTGAAAGATGATTCCTGACGTCTCGCGGAGAACAAGACTAAAGGCTTTCAGGCGCCTGTGTAGGACAAACACTGACAACAGAATCAGCAGACTGCTGACAGCCAGCAGCGCGTGATTCGATTATCCTATTTTAAGTTGTCACTCGCGATCGAGGGATGGTTGGTCGGCGGTGACATCCATCCCATGTCAAGCAGCTCGACATGAGGTCAGCCACTTATTTTGTTGGTGAGAAACTTCATCGGCTAGAAATACCCAGCGCTGGCTGAAAGCTCGCTATCCTCGTGCTTTCAGCTGTCGAGTGTGCTGCTCCTAATTGCCATCCATTCCTTCTGAAAAGATTATACCGATGAAAGAGTCCAAACAAACCAAAGCTCAACTGGTCGCCCAGGCGGAAGTTTTGCGCCGACAGCGGGCCGAATTGAAAGCTGCGCAGGCCGAGTACCAGCAAACACAGGCTGCCCTACAAGTGTCGGAAAGCCGTTACCGGCGGCTCTTTGAGACCGCCCAGGACGGCATCCTTATTCTTGATGCCGACACGGGTCAGATCACGGATGTCAATCCCTTCTTGCTAAAGCTGCTGGGCTATTCGCACGCCGAGTTGTTGGGCCGCCGCCTCTGGGAGATCGGCCCATTCAAAGACATCGCGGCCGCGCAGGCGGCCTTCAGCGAGCTGCAAGCTAAAGGTTATATCCGCTATGAGGACTTACCGCTCGAGACCCGTGCTGGGCAATCCCTGCATGTTGAGTTTGTCAGCAACGTCTACCGGGTTGATCAACAGCAAGTCATCCAATGCAACATCCGTGACATCACAGCACGTAAGCGGGCCGAAGCGGCGCTGGGCCAGTCGCTGGCCGAGCTGCGCGAGCGCAATGAGGAACTGGACGCCTTTGCGCACACGGTGGCGCATGATCTTAAGAATCCCGTACATCTGACCATGGGGTATGCGGATTTGCTGGCCAAATATTACCTTACGATGTCAGAGGCTGAACGCCAGCGGTCTTTGAAGGTCCTCGTGTTGACCGGGCAGAAGATGGGCAAGATCATTGACGAGCTGCTGCTGCTGGCCGAACTGCACAAATCGGAAGTGGAGACCAGGCCGCTGGATATGGCGAGCATCGTGGCGGAGAGCGTTGGCCGCTTGACCAACGATATCAAAGACACGCAAGCCGAGATCGCCTGGCCGGATGTACCCGACTGGCCGGCGGCGTTGGGTTATGGTCCCTGGGTGGAAGAGGTCTGGATCAACTATCTCAGTAATGCTCTCAAATACGGTGGGACGCCCTTAACAACACCGCGCATCGAGTTGGGTGCGGCCTTGCAGCGGGATGGCATGGGGTGCTATTGGGTGCGCGATCACGGTCCAGGCATTACACCTGAAACACAGTCGCGTTTATTCGCGCCCTTCACGCGTCTTAATCAAGTTCGACCAGGAGGGCATGGCCTGGGGCTGTCCATTGTGCGGCGAATTGTCGAAAGGCTGGGCGGGCAAGCGGGGCTGAAGAGCCAGGTAGGTGAGGGCAGCCTGTTTTACTTTACCTTGCCGGTGGCTCAAGTAGCGCCTGACCTAGCTTAAATCTCTGCCATTGCGTTAGTAGAGACGCGGGGCGCGTCGCCGGACCAGCTTACGGCCAGGCGTTTTTACGAGTGCGGTGTAGCCTAAACAGTGAGGAGCGGGTAGACATGCGTCTGGATATCAACTGGCTGGATGAGCTAGACGAAGATGAGTTGGAAGTCGATCGATCGGATGATGACGGGTTGGCCGCTGAAATCGAGCCACTGGAACTCAGCGAGTTCATCGACGACGAGCTCGATGCGCTCGACGTTGAGTTTGAGCCAGGAGCGGTTCCGGCGGAAGACGAATTTGATGTAGCGGCGCAGTACTTCCAGGAATCGGCGCGGCATCGCTTGCTGTCTGCCGGGCAGGAAAGGGAATTGACGTTGAGCGTGGAACGTGGCCGGCTCGCCGGGAAGGAACTGGCGCGCAGTCGCCGGAGCTTGAGTGAAACAACCGGGCGGCAGCTGCGCCGCGAAATCGAGCAGGCGCTGCTGGCGCGTGAAGAGTTGGTGCGATCGAATGCGCGCCTGGTCATCAGTGTTGCCAAACGTTACCAGAATCTCGGGCTGCCGCTCATGGACTTGATTCAAGAAGGCAATATCGGTTTACTGCACGCGATCGATCGATTTGAGCCGGCGCGCGGCCTGCGGCTCTCGACCTATGCGACCTGGTGGGTGCGGCAGGGGATCAATCGGGCGGTGGCCAATCAAGGCCGGACAATTCGACTGCCCGCTTACTTGCAGGATCGAGTGCACCAGCTGTTTCGGGCAACGCAGACGCTGGAGCAGTCGTTGGGCCGCGCGCCAAATGACGCGGAGCTCGCCGCGAGGTTAGCGATCACCCCAGCCGATATTCAGCTGCTGCGGGGGATCAACGTGCCCGTCGTCTCGCTCGATGAACCACAGAGCACGGTTGAAGACGAATCGCCACTGGAACAGCTGGAAGACACCCAGGTCATACCGATGGACGAGCTGGTCGCGCGGCGCTTGCTGCGCGAAGCGATGGAACGCGCGTTAGAGGAATTGCCCGCCCGCTACGCACTGGTGGTGCGGCTGCGTTACGGCCTGAATGGTGATCAACCGCATACGCTCGAAGACATCGCGCAGAAATTGAGTTTGAGCCGTGAGCGCGTGCGGCAGATCGAGCGCGAGGCGTTTGCGCGCTTGCGGGTGTCGGTCGAGGTTCGTAACCAGCGGCTGCCGTTGGCCGCGTAATCCTTGTTTCACCGTCGTCCCCCCGCTCAACGCAGAAGCCATCCCACCCGAGCTATTCCCACTGTTCTCCTGTACTACAAGCGCGACCGCGTCGGCCATGAATTACCAACCACGCTGCCAGGCTGCTTGATCCGGCCGCTCGGCAGCGAACGCGCCTGCGCGCTGATTGCCCTGTTTGAGCAAACCGCCATCCCTGCCCGTCCGCAAGAGTGGCGGTGGCGTATGCACTGAGCGGAGCCACGTACATCGATCTTCACCGTCCGCTGGCCGCGCTGTTGGGTACTGCGGCTGATGGTCACGGTGCTACAAGAGTGCCTGAAACGTCAGCTCTTGTAGGACAAACACCGACAGCCCCTTACGTTTAATGCTGACAATTTTTTCAGCGTCGGGCTGATAGTCACCGGCGCATGAAGTGGCTATCATGCTTGAAGACGAAGTGGTCTGTACTGAATAGCGAGATTAATCTGATGGACAAAACAAACAGGGCTGGCTTCATCATCGCGTTGGTCATCGCCGTAGCGCTTTTCCTGGTCTCCGGCGGGCACTGACAGGAACAACGCTGAGCAATGATGAGGAACGGGAATATGGGCGGCAGCAGCTGGATGTGGATACCCACGTTGCTCAGCGTCGGCCTCGGCATCCTACTCGGTTGGGCCTTCGCAAAAAGGTAAGGCGCCCGACTGTAACCTGAGGAGGTTTAGCATGACTGTCGCTCAATTTCTAGTGTTGTTACTCGTGGCAGCGATCTGTGGCGCGATCGGTCAGGCGCTGGCCGGTTATTCACTCGGCGGTTGTCTGGTGTCCGCCGTGGTGGGCTTCCTCGGCGCGTTCATCGGTCTATGGCTCGCGCGCGAACTGAAGTTGCCTGAAGTATTCACCGTTCAAATAGGCGGTGAAACGTTCCCCGTCGTGTGGTCGATCGTAGGCTCATTCCTCTTTGCACTCATCGTGGGTTTGCTGAGTCGACGTCGACGCTAGATCTGCTGAGTCGACGCCTCACCTGGCAGGGGGTGGTGAATAAAGCTAAATGGGTCTTCCGACTTCAACGGGAATTGTTCTGGCTGGATGGTCACACACTTGCACCCCGCCCAGCGCGCCTCCGCCATAACACGGCGGACAAGGCGTGCGTGCAGTCCCACGGGGAGGCTGCGCGCTGCGGTGTTTGACCACGCAGAGCGAACCAGGAGCATTTGCTACTAATCCCGCCTAAGAAGAATCAACCTGCTTGAAAATCTAAAACACGCATAGCTGAGGCAATTATGAAACAGGCAACTCCGCCTGAACCGAGCCAGATGCAGCCGGTCCAAGCTAACAACTCTGTGATCAGCGCCCAACATTTGACGAAAAAGTTCGGCGCTGAAACCGCCGTACAGGATGTCTCTTTTGACGTATTCGGCTCTTCCATCTTCGGCTTTATTGGACCGAGCGGATCGGGCAAGACGACGACCGTCCGCTTATTGACGGGTGTCTACACCCCGACAGAGGGCCAGGTGACTGTGCTCAACTGCAGTCCGGCCAAGTTCAGCCAGAGCGATCGGGCGCGTTTGGGCTACATGCCGCAGCTGTTCGTGCTCTACCCCAACCTAACCGTCTGGGAAAACCTTAACTTTGCTGCTTCGCTGTACGGTATGGGCCTGTTCCGGAGAAAACGTCTGAAGGAGGTTTTGACCTTTGTCGAGTTGTATGAACATCGTTCGAAGCTAGCCAGAAATATCTCGGGGGGGATGCTGCGTCGCCTCAGCCTGGCGACCACGCTGGTTCACGATCCAGAACTACTCTTCCTGGACGAGCCGACCGCCGGGATTGATCCCGTCTTGAGACACAAGTTCTGGGATCATTTCAGGGAGCTTAAGAGCCAGGGACGCACGATATTTATCACCACCCAGTACGTTAGCGAAGCCGATAACTGCGACCTGGTGGGCGTACAGAACCAGGGAAAGTTGCTGCTGGTGGATACCCCGCAAGGGATCAGGCATCACGCCTACGGCGGCGATATGGTCGATTTCAGCACGACCGAGCCGTTCGATTTCCAGGCCGAGGCGAAGCTGCGCTTATTGTCCTTCGTGCGGGACAAAACCGTTCGCACGGGATTCAACAGCATGCGCATCATCGTCGACGAGGCCAGCACCGCCACCCCCGAATTGATGGAGTGGGCGCAGCAACAAAATATCCAGGTGCAGGCGGTGGAGGAGTATAGGCCGTCCTTTGAAGATGTCTTTGTCGAGCTGGTGCGGCCGGAGGTAAGCCATGCGTAACTTTTTTCGAGGCATCATCCGGGCCTCTTCTTTCTTTCGGAAGGAAATTTTTGAGATTTTGCGCCAGCCCCGGCTGGTCGCCACCCTGATTGTGGGGCCGTTCCTCATCCTGTTCATCTTTGGAATTGGCTACCGTGCCGAGGGGCGTACTTTGCGCACGCTGCTCGTCGTGCAGTCGGACAGCCCCATCGCCGCTCAGGATATCCAACAGTCTGGAGAAACGATGGGGGCGCAGCTCACCTATGCCGGGGCCACGGGCAATCAAGCCGAAGCCCTCGACCAGCTGCAACGGGGACAAGTGGATCTGGTCATTGTGGAGCCCGGGAAGATCACAAGCACCCTCCAGAACAACCAGCAAGCTGTTTTCACCCTGTATCACCATGAGATTGATCCCGTCCGGGTCAGCTACATTACCTACCTGGGCTGGCTCTTCGCGGGCGAGGTGAACCAGCAGGTCCTGCGCTCCTTTGTCGCGCAGGGACAGACGGACGCAGTCGACGTACAAACCAGCCTGCAAGCCGCCCATCAAAACGTGTCGGCCGTGCGCCTGGCCGTGCAGAGCGGCGATGAAGCGCTGGCCAAACAAAAGCAGCAGGGCTTAGCCGGCAACGTAGATGTCGTTTCTACAGCGGTCGGCGCCAGCCTGCTTTTACTCGACAGTGTTCAACAAACGCAGGTCACTAGCGGAGGAAACACGAACCAGGTGAGGAGTGTGCTCGCCGACTTGCGCCAAAACACCCAGCAGCTGAGCGACAGTCCAGGGTCTAGCGACGAGCGGCTGGCGCGCCTTGATAAGATCGACCAGGACCTCACAGATTTGGAAGGCCAGCTGGCCGAGTTTCAGAGCATTGACCCGTCCATCATCGTCAGTCCTTTCCGCAGCGAGACGAAAAGCGTCGCGAACGTCCAGCCTTCTATTTCGGATTTCTTTGCTCCGGCGGTACTGGCGCTCTTACTCCAGCATCTGGCCGTCACGTTCGCCGCTTTATCCATCGTGCGTGAGCGCAACGTGGGCACCATGGAGCTCTTCCGCGTTTCACCCTTATCGGCGGCAGAAGCTCTCTTCGGCAAATACATCAGTTATCTACTGTTCGGCGGCGCGATCGCCGCCATTCTAGCGGTCCTGTTGGTATTTGCGCTGCACGTGCCCATGCTGGGCAACTGGGGGTATTTCGCCCTGGTTATCGCCGCCATCCTGTTTACGTCCCTGGGGATCGGCTTTGTGATTTCGATCGTTTCACAAACCGACAGCCAGGCTGTGCAATACAGCATGATCGTTTTGCTGGCCAGCGTCTTTTTCAGCGGATTCATCTTAAGTCTCGATATGCTCTGGGAGCCTGTGAGAGTCATCTCCTGGTTGTTGCCCACGACCTATGGCACGCTCCTGTTGCGGGACATCGCTCTGAGTGGGAGTGATCCAAACTGGGCGCTGCTGGGCGGCTTGATCGCCATCGGTCTGGTGCTGATGCTCATCTCGTGGCGGCTCATGCGCCGACTGATTGCCTCGTCACAATGAGGCGGCCGTACCCTTTTGTTGGTTATAGCACTGGAGTGCTCTGGGAAAGTCGATGCCAAGAATTGTCAGCATCAAATTGACGCCTCGCGTTCGTCGAGTTGACCGCGCCGCGCATTGAGCACAGCGAAGACCTCGGTGGAGTTTGTCGTTTCTGGCATGTGCATGTCGGCTGGATGCACCAGGAACGCGGTAGTCTGTTCGCCGCCCAAACCGCCATGGCTGCCGACCAATTCCTCAAAGGCCGCCACTTGTTCATTGGGATACAAGGTGCTGATGATGATGAGATCACCCGCATGGGGGAACTGAGCGACGCGCCGCAACTGCTGTGCGCGTAAGTCGGGCCGGGTATAGGGTTGCAGTGGATCGACGCCGGTGACAATCCCTGTCACCAAATCACGCGCGCCCTCTTTCCCCAAGACCAGCGGCGTGCTTTCGTCATTGTACACAATCACCAAGCCGATGCCGGCCTGCATCACTAGCTCATCCACCAAGTGGGGCTGCGCCGTGTTGATCTCGCTCAGGCTGACCTTGCCGGTATGCAAGTTAAAGTACACGTTCGCCAGGTTGCCGGAGGCACACACCACCACGGGCGCAGCCATCGCGGCGGGCAGTTCATTTTTAATGCGTTGTTGTAGAGCGCGACGTGACCCACGCATCACGCGGCGTCGCACACGACCAGCGACCACCTGCTCAGCGCTCTGCAATTCGGCGACCAACGCCGCGGCATAACTCATGCCGATCATTTGCCCCGGCGCCTCGGCCACACTCGCGGGCGACGCGGTATGCGCCGCCATGAACTCCGCCAACGATTGACCGTAGCGCTGCCGGAAGGTCGCACCCGCCGACTGACCGTGATCGGACAGCACGAACAAATCATAGGCGCGCGGCGCTTTGGCAGCAATCACGTTGCGGATGCGGCGGATCTGTCGATCCAGGCTGCGCAGCGTATTCAGCGCGTCCGCCGTATCCGGTCCGGCGTGATGGGCGACTTCATCGTAACTGAGGTAGGTGGTGTAGATGGCGGGCACGCCGCGCACTACGTCGAGAGCTACCAGGTACGTGCTGATGTCGCGCAGGAAGACATTCGTCAACGCTCGCATGATCGGATAGCCCCGCTCCAGCCGATTGATCCGCGGCTGCACATCACGCAGGCGTTGACGCAACGCTTGCCCCAATTCGAGCAGCACCTCGCCTACGCTCAGTACCAGGCTGCGCGTGAACAAGTACGGATTCAACCAGAACACCATCAGGTCTTGCGCGCGGCGACTGTGCTCTTGCTCGTTGGCCGTGTTGAGTGTGCTCAAGGTTAACACCGACTTCTCGGCATCGCCGGCCAATAGGTTGTTGATGCTCGAACCGCCACGCAACAACCCCTGGCCGCGCGCATAACGCGTGTTGATTTCGGCCGCATCGTCGAAGTTGTTAGAGACCAGCAGTTTGCCGCGCTCTTTGTCGTACCAGCGAAACGCCGGAATATCGAAGTTATCACCGTACAAGATACCGGCCTGACTGGACGACGTTTGTGAGGGCAGGCCACAATCGTAACTTGACACTGCGTGCGTCGTGCGCAGCATTTCACGCACGGTCGGCATCAGTCCGCCAGCGACCGCCGCTTGCAGCCGCCGGCAGCTCAAGCCATCGATCTCCAACATGATAATGCCGCGCCCCGGTTCACTCGCGCCGGTCATCCGTTGGCGTTTGGCGATACGCTCGACGAGGTTTTGAAAGAACGAATCATCCCGGCCGATGTTGACAAAGCCCGTCAGCACGCCGTTGACGATCGATAGTACCAGTCCCCCCAGGAATGCCGCCGTCAGATTCTCAATAGCAAGCAGCGGCAACAGTCTGCCGATGAGAATCAGCAGCAGCACATTGACGACCAGCGTTGACCCGTTGCTGGTCAGCCAAGTGATGGGCAGCTTCAATCGCAGCAAGAGCGGGCGGACCAAGGTATTCACCAAGGCCAGGATCAAAGCGGCGGTCAGCGCATTGGCGAAAGCCGACCAGGCATCGCGCGTCAGCCAGCCAATCCCCGGTACGATGCGCGTCATCACCACCAGCGACAACGCTTCCAGCGCCCACACGAGAAGAAAACGCACACTAATGCGCGCGGCTCGATCCATGTTTTGAGGCTCCCGCTCGTTCTTCGCTTGCCAAGTGGTCGGCAAGCCAATCGGTTCAAGATCGCTAACCCTTCGCGGTGGCCGCGACCACCCGATCGGCAAGCCACTGCGCCGCGCGGCTACCGACTGGTTAGAGCGTTCAGCAAGTTTAGGGTGACAACTCTGAGATTTAGGGGCATATGAGCCTAAGTTGATGCTGATGGAATCCGCAAGGCGATTATATCATCCGCCTTTAGCACTTGCGCTGGTTAAGCATACGCCGCGAGAGTCACCGGGATAAACTGCTGGGGTGGATAAGGCGCGAGGTGGGGCTGTAGGACAAAAACTGACAACAGGATCAGCGACCGGCTGACAGCCAGCGGCACCTGAATCGAGTATTATGTGGCTGAAATGTTGCGCGCAAAATCGAGGGATTGTGGCGCGCTCGAGACTGTGCCAACCACTGCGGCAGCCACGTAGTCGGATCGAGGAGAGAAGCTGACAGGCTAGAACCTTCACCGACTAGCTACAGACGCCGAAGGATGACGGGCGAAGACCGAACACGCTCTTCGCCTGTCGTCCTTTTTTGGCTGCCTGGATCGGGCTACTTCACAGTGCGCGTTATAGCGCAAAGTTGTGAAAGAGTTACCGGGAAGGCGTGTACCCATGACAAGTCCCCAACAGACCAAAGCTCAACTGCTCGCCCAGCTGGAAGTCCTGCGTCAGCGGGTGGCCGAATTAGAAGCAGCCGACAGTGAGCGCCAGCAGGCGGAGGCCGCCCTGCAAGTGTCGGAAACCCGTTACCGCCGGCTCTTTGAGACCGCCCAGGATGGGATCCTCATCCTCGAGGCCGACACGGGCCAGATCACCGATGTCAATCCGTTCCTCCAAGAAATGCTGGGCCACGCCCGCGAAGAGTTTTTGGGCAAGCAGCTTTGGGAAATCGGCCCGTTCAAAGACGCCTTAGCTTCCCAGGTCGCCTTTGCAGAATTGCAAAGCAAGGGCTATATCCGGTACGAAAGCCTACCCCTCGAACGAAGTGACGGTCGGCATATGGATGTCGAGTTCGTCAGCAACGTCTATCTGGTTGATGGCCAACGCGTGATTCAGTGTAACATCCGTGACATCACCGAACGGAAGCAGCACGAGCGCGAGATAGAAAGCGTCGCCGCCGTGGGTGCGGCTCTGCGAAACGCGCCCACCCGTGGCGAGATGTTGCCGGTCATTGTCTACCAGGTCATGCAGTTGCTCCGGGCCGATGGGGCCGCGCTGCTGATGCGCGACCCGGGCACGGGCCAATCGATCGTCGTGCTGGCCGGGGGGCGCTGGACTTCTCTAACCGGGACACGTCTGCCACCCGGCCAGGGTGTCGTCGGATATGAGATCGT
>JAUQXC010000873.1 GCA_030834825.1 Thermoflexales bacterium | reverse complement strand
CATAAGAAGTTCGCCCGACCCGAGCAGCTGGCAGATTGGCGCGACTGGCTGACTTTTTCACCGCTCTACGAAGACGACGAGATTGTTGTTTATCGTACCGATACGCAAGCGGAGCGTGATTTTGTGCTGACCTACCAGTTGAATGAAGCCATCGGTCTCATCCGAGCTACGTCGAACGGAACCGATCAGGCCGGCCTCATTCAAGTCGATGCGCGCTGGGCGAGTGTGTCGAAACCTGGTCGAGACTACGACGTGTGTTTCAATCTTATCAATGCCGCTAACCAGACGGGGCAAGCGCACTGCGGACCGCTTGCCCCGCAGCGGCCTACCAGCCGCTGGGAAGCAGGTGAAGTGGTGCGCGGCACCTACGATCTCCGCGTCGACCCAGTGCTACCCTCGGGAAATTACACCCTGACTGTGTCACTGGCGGACAGTTCAGCAGGAAATGCTGTCGGGCAATCGGCCGCAATCGGCCTTGTCACCGCCAACACATCGCAGGATGTCACCATCGAACCGCTTTCGACCAACAGACTGAGCGCTACATGGGGCGACATGATCCGCCTCAACGGGTACGGCTTACAAGTCTCGCCCGCTACGCTGGAGTTGACCGTCAACTGGCAGGCTTTGCGCAACATACCCACTTCATACAAAGTCTTTGTGCATGTAGTCGATCCGGCGACCAATGCTGTCATCGCGCAGGATGACAGCGTGCCTCAGCACTGGACGCATCCCACCGATACCTGGGAGCCAGACGAGATTATTGTGGATACGATTACCGTGCCACTGAGCGAAGTGCCGCCAGGCAAGTATCAAATCAATATCGGCATGTACGATCCGGCGACGGGCGAGCGGCTGGCAATCTCCTCAACCGACGGCCAACGACATTCCGACGAGGCCGTGTTCATCACTGACTTCCAGCACTGACCTGCATTAGGCTACCAGGCGGCGAGCGTATGACATGATCGGCTAACTACCGCAGCGTTCTAAACCCTTCGCCTAAGACCTCGCTGGCTTCGGTGATCACCACGAAGGCGCGCGGATCGATCGACTGCACGAGCCGCTTGAGAATGCTCACCTCGCCGCGCGAGACGACGCAATACAATACCTCTACGCCTGCTTCCGTATAGCCGCCGCGTCCTTCCAAAACAGTGACGCCGCGCTCCAGCACCGTCAACACGCCCGAGCGAATATCCGCGGCCTTCCCGCTGACGATGATGGCGGCGCGGCCATAGTTATTCTCACCCTGGACCACGTCCACCACGCGCGCCGCGACGAACGTGAGGATGAGCGCATACAGCGCCGCTTCCAGCCCAAAGACGGCGGCTGCGCCGATCAGCACAATGCTGTTCACCGCCATGATCGTCGTGCCAAAAGGGATGCCCTTCCAATGATGCAACAAACGGGCCACGACATCCGTGCCACCCGTCGTGCCCTGCCCACGAAAAACCAGACCCATGCCCACGCCGTCGAGCAGGCCGCCGTACAACACGTAGAGTAACGGATCGGTAATGGCTGGCGCTTGCACCAGCCACACCGCAAAGAGATCGGCCAGCACCGACATCACCACCGTCGCGTAAATGGTGCGGATGGCAAAGCGCGTGCCGCCCCCCCACTTCACGCCCGCGATAAATAGCGGGATGTTGATGATCAAGACCAGCGTGCCCACCTGCGTGCCGATCACGTAGTGCAAGATCGTCGCGATACCCGTCGCGCCGCCCGAGACGATCATGTTGGGCACCAACAACAGCGCGATGTTCAGGGCCAGCAGCGCCGCGCCGAGCGTCAGCTGCACGTAGTC
>JAUQXC010000872.1 GCA_030834825.1 Thermoflexales bacterium | reverse complement strand
CCGACGTGGTAAGGCGGATGTTTGTCATGTATGCGCGGGGCGGTTATTCGTTATATGACATTGCCAGAATGTTGACGGGTGAAGGAATTAACCCGCCTAGCAGGGGGGTAAAACAAGGCAAAAGCGGGCGCGGCTGGTATCGTGAAACGGTGCGAAAGATTCTGAAAAATACAACGTATGTGGGGCAAGTCACTTACAGCGGGATACTGATCGAATTGCCAGAACTGGCGATCATTGATCGTGACACATTCGACGCGGCGCAGCGGCGCATGGAAAAAAACTTCGCCATGTCCAAGCGCAACCGGATACACGATTATCTGTTATCGGGCTATCTGCGTTGCACCTGTGGCGGCGCTATGGTTGGGCATGGCACAAAGAAAGTCAAAGGGCCTGATTACTTTCGCTATGCTTGCGTTAGTAAGAACCATTACAGGTATATGGTTGATTGCAGAGAACAAGATGTTAATTCGACAGTGGCAGATTCTATCATGTGGGACTGGTTAGCGGGGCTGTTGCGTGAACCTGAGCGGCTTGACGCGGGCTTGCGCGAATATGCCGAAACGCAACACGGGCGGCTTGAAGATAAACACGCGCGGCTTGAAACGCTGGCAGAACTGATCGCCAAAGGTGAAAGGCAAGTCAAGCGGGCGGCGGCTGACTTGGCAGAACTAAACGCCAAAGCGGATGACGACGATCCCGACGATGAAAACAACGACGCCCGAAACGCGATCAAGACTGAAATGCAAGCGGCAAGCAAACGGCTGAAAGCCTATCGCAAGGAACGTGACGAGATCAAAGTCAACCTTGCCCTTGTGGTTATGACTGCCGAGCGGCGGGCGCAGATCATGGGGTGGGCGGCTGAAATCAATCAAGGGATCAATGACGGTGACGTGAGTTTTGCGGTTAAGCGCCAATTGCTTGATTGGTTTGAAGTGACGGCAAAACTTGAATACCGCGAGGGGCAGCGCGGCATATTCGTGACGTGTGTTTTGCCCTACGGTGAGAAGTGGCTACCGCTGGAAGTTGTGACAACCGTTTTTCACGAATGGCAGGGGCAGTGAACGATTGGGAGTGAAAGAGCAATCGGGTGGAGAGAACCGGCTAGTTTTCTTCCCCGAAGTCATCGAGATTCAAGCCGTCGATCAAATCTTTGAACGGTGAGCTCTTCAATTTATCATCGCCCACGCCTTCGGTCATATCCTCTTCTGGGGTGATGGCGGCTTTCTCCATCACGGTTTCGTTGACATAGATAGGCACTTTAGCCCGCACCGCCAGAGCCAGCGCATCGCTGGGTCGCGAGTCCACTTCCATGCGGTGCCCGTTCACATCGAGGACGATCTGAGCGTAGAAAACTTCGTTGTGTAGATCGTTGATCACCACCGCTTTGATTTTGGCGCCCAACTGGCCGATGACACCCTTCAATAGATCATGGGTAAAAGGCCGGGCGACCTCGACACCTTGCAATTCGATCGTGATGGCATCGGCCTCACAGGCACCGATCCAGATGGGCAGATAACGCTCGGATTCGGAATCTTTCAGAATCACGACACGATGCTGCGACATCAAACTCACGCGAATGCTGTCAATGGTGACTTCGATCATACCGAGACGCCTCCCCATTCATCCACGGTAGTGTGGTGAAGGCATTATACCACACGGAACTGGCCCCATCCACACGTCACCGATCAAGGTACGTGCTTCAAATCCAATGCAAACCGATTGAGTCGTGGTATAATCCGCGCAAATCCGGTTTCTAACCGAATTTTCACAGCACAACAATGATGATGAGGCAAAGCGCGTGGCCACAGGGCTGATCCAGTTGGGCAATTGGTTGTTGCTGATCGGGGCTTTGCTGCTGGCTGTGTCCATCATTAATGCAGTACGAGCAGGCCGGCAGTTACGCGCCGCCGCCTACTATGCCGTCAGACAAGAAGCGTTGAGCCGCACACGACGTTGGGCCTTTCTGGCGACCGTCGCGTTGCTGACGACGAGCGGATTGGCGATCTATCAATCCAATCTGCAAACTCCCTCAACGATTGCCACTCTTCCCACATCAACGCCGATGGTGGTTGATATTCCCAGCCGAATGCTGCCCACGGCAACCTTCACACCCAGTCCAACCCCTACGCCCAGCTGGACGCCCATTCCAACCTCGACGGCAACCCCCGCTTTATTGCCGACTGCCACTTTGCCGCCGAATCTGCCGGCCATTTTGCAGACACCCGTGCCGTCGGCCGTGCCGATCTCGCCCAATGCCCGACTTACCTTTACCACACTGGCTTCGCTGGTTGACAACAAAGGGACACCGTCTGATCCGGGCCTCGCCTTTCCCGCGGGCACGCGCCGAATACGCCTGTTCTTCCAGGCCTCCAATGTTAATAATGGTGCAGTATGGAGTATCTTGTGTTACAAAGGAAGTCAGCTCGTGGATAGTGTTATCGAGCTGTGGGCCTGGGGATCCCGCACGCAGAATGCGCGTGCTTTCTGTGGCATCGACGGTTCGGCTGGCGCTTATACATTAGCGGCTTATCTGGGGTCCGCCAAACAATTTGAAGTCAACTTCGAACTATTACCGGCCACACCGTAACAAACCGGCGGCTGTTACAGATTTGCTTTAGATTCAAGCGGCAACCACACCGTCATGGTTGTACCACCGTCGATTTCACTGTGGATCTCGATCCGCCCCGCATGCGCCTGCACAATCCAATACGCGATGGACAACCCCAGGCCCGTACCACTGCCCGATCGGCCATTGGCGCCCGACGAGACCGAGCGCGTGCGTGACTTCTCCACTCTATAGAAGCGCTCAAAGATCAACGGCACCCCGTTTGGCCCCAGCTCTAAATGTTGGGCCGGAATGCCGGGACCATTATCACTCACGTCTAGCCGTGCCGACCCGTTCTCACGCGCCACCCGCAGCTTGACCTCGCCGCCACCCGGCGTGTACTTAAGGGCATTATCCAGCAGGTTCAAGAGCAACTGCCGCAGGCGATCCGGATCGCCATCCAGGCACAACGGCTCGCTCAAATCTGCCTGCAGCGAGACTTTTACGCCACCCGAGATCACTTGCACCTGGTGGACGACTTCACTGGCCAGCTGATCGATGGCGATCGGTTCACGACGGATCGGCAGACCGGCGTCAGCCTGTGCCAACAGCAGCAGATCGCCCACCAGCCGGATCATCCGATCGGTTTCACTGCGCATCGCCTCAATCGAAGCGGGATCGGCGCCGCCCATGCGTTGCAGCAGATCGATGTTGCCGCGAATCGTCGTCAGCGGCGTGCGCAGTTCGTGCGAGATGTCGGCGCTGAAGCGTTGCTGTGCTTTGAACATCCCCTCCAACCGATCCAACATCACATTAAAGGTCTCGGTCAGGCGGCCCACTTCATCGGGTGGGCCGGGCGTGGTGATGCGCCGCTGCAAGTCGCCGCCCAGCGCAATTTCGGAGGCGGTCTGCGTCATCCGGTCGATTGGTTCCAGCGCTTTGCGGGCCAGAAACGCTCCCACAAAGGCGGCGGCCAACACACCGATCGCACCCCCCAGCACCATCAAGGTACCCAGCTGACGCAGTGATTGCTGCATCTCGCTTAAGGGTGCCGCAATCTGCAAAAAGCCCACGCGCTGATCACCCTGATCAGTTGTGACGGCGATGGGTACGGTCAGTACCCGGACGCTGGCTTGATCGATGACCACATCACGCACCAGTGTTTGATTGCCCTCGACCAGGGACAGCGCTTCCAGATCGAAGGCGCGGGAAAACGGCCCAATATTTTGCGATTTTTGCACGACGTTGTACGCATTGTCGAGGACGACGACACCCACACCGGGCGCACGAAACAAATCCAGTTCTTGTGGAATATCCACTTGCAGAATATTGGAGAAGGTCCGCACACGGCTGGCGCTCAAAATCTGGTCAGCGGTGGAGCTGAGCTGCGCATCAATGCTGGAGTGCACGTTGCGCACGAGCAGCGCATAAATGCTGCCGCCCACCATAATCAACATGACAGCCAGCACAGCCGAGTACCAGAGCGTTAAGCGTAGACGAATGGACATGGTAGGAACGTTGAACAATTGACAATGATCAAGGGCTACTTTCCAATATTGCCGCAGGTTGGTTAAGCTAGGATGAAATCAGCATGAGAGTCTTTTCGCTAAGCAAAACGTCCCGCCAGAGAACTGTCCGGCAGGACGGGAAGGTTACCGACAACCTTTCGCAGAAAGGTTATTCTTCTCTTAACGCATACCCATAGCCACGCACGGTCTGCAACAGGCGCGGTTCGTTGCTCGCTTCCAGCTTCTGCCGCAGATAGCGCACATAGACTTCGATGATGTTGCTCTCGCCGCCGAAGTCGTAGCCCCAGATGCGATCGTAAATCGTCTCACGCGTCAACACCTGGCGGGGATGGCGCATGAACAATTCCAGCAGATCGAACTCCTTGGCTGTGAGCTCGATCTTGCGGCTGCCACGCCACACTTCGCGCGTGCCGGTGTTCATGACCAGATCGGCCACCTTCAACGTCTCGCCGGCCTCGTCTGCCACCGGCTTCGCACGCCGCAGCAGGGCACGCACGCGGGCCACCAGCTCGTCAAACGAGAACGGCTTCACCACGTAATCGTCGGCGCCGGCATCCAACCCCTGCACGCGATCGGCAATCGCATCTTTAGCAGTCAACATCAGGATCGGGGTGCTGCCCGCGGCCCGGATGCGCTTGCACACTTCCAGTCCATCCAGCCCGGGCAACATCCAATCCAGGATCACCAGATCGGGTGGCTCGTCGCGCACGGACGCGAGTCCACTCGATCCATCGTACGCGACGTTAACCTTGTAACCTTCGAACGTCAAGCCGCGATACAACGTGCCTGAAATGCCTTCATCGTCTTCAATGACTAAAATCTTGTCGGTCATAGTCCAATTATAGAACGACTCGCCTAAAACGTAAAAACGAGGTCAGGTCTGCGGTGGCAGCCAGGCCAGGACCTGCTCAACCAGCCGCGTCCGATTCGGTTTGTTGACTTCCCAGACCGTCACCTGTGGCAGAGACTTCAAGGCCAGCAACCACGGATGATTATCCAGCATGGCTGTCGCCAGCACAACCTTGGAACTGCTAACTGCTTTCAGGACGGCGCTTTGAAACTGCGACGAGAACAACTCCATTTTGCCGATTTCGTCGATGATCACGATCGGGTTGTGGTCGATCGCGGCTCGGATCGCGCCCGCCCCCAGCTGATCGATCGCGTCCACCTTCACGCCATAACGGCCCACTTGCGATCGGCTTTTGAAATCGATGTGCGCGATCACCGCCGATTGGCCAGCGAGCGTGATCAAA
>JAUQXC010000871.1 GCA_030834825.1 Thermoflexales bacterium | reverse complement strand
GCCGGGCCGCGCGGGCGGCGATCAACTCGTCGGTTTCGTGCAGCGCCGCCTTGATCTCGCTCAAGCGGTGGGTGAGCCGATCGAGCACGGTGTCAACATCTTGCAGGTCGAGGAGCAGTTCGGCTTTGGTCATGCCGCAATTATAGCGTTGAATGGGATTGCAAGGCAACTTGTGCTAGAATCGGAAGCATGCCTGCTTCGGTTCGCATGACCTCCCCGGAACGCCGCTGGTTGATGGGTGCGGCCTTGATCGTGTTGGGGCTCGCTTCGCTGCCGTATCTCGTCGGGGCGCTGGCCGCCGGACCCGAGCGCGTCTTCACCGGCCTCCAGGTCAACCCTTTGGACGGCGTCAGTTACCTTGCCAAGATGCGCATCGGCTACGACGGCAGTTGGTTGTTTCAACTGCGCTTTACACCGGAGGAAGGACAGGGCGTTTTTCTCTTCACGTATTTCATTGCGCTGGGACAGCTGGCGCGAATTCTAAGTCTGCCCTTGATCGTCGTGTTTCATGCAGCGCGGTTGATCGGCGGTTTTGCGCTGTTATGGCTGATCTATGAGCTGATCGCACGTCTGACGGACTCGCTTGATCTGCGTCGCCGGGCATGGTGGATCGCGGCGCTGTCGTCGGGGGTGGGCTGGCTGGCCGTGCTGCTGGGGCACGCCGATTCCACCGACATGACGATCGCAGAATCAAACACGTTCTACAGCCTGATGGCTAACGCGCACTTCGCGTTGGCCGCCGCCCTCATGATCGGGATGTTTCTCCTGATTCTGGAGATGCGCTCGTTCTCGATCGGGCGGGTCCTCACTCTGACAATCCTATCCTTGGGCCTGGCGATCATTCAGCCGTTCGCGCCGTTTGCGGTGTATGGTATTGCCGGGGTGACGCTGTTAGGATTGTGGTGGCGCAATGCGCGTCCCGAGCGGATCGGAGCGCAGTCGCGGGACGCAAGCGCATTTCCGCGCGCGCAGTTTCTGGCGGCTTTCATCGCCGGATTGATCACCGCGCCGCTGCTGCTCTATCTCTATAGCGCCACGCAAGCCGATGCAGTTCTGCAGGCGTGGTCGCAACAGAACCAGACGCCATCACCGCCGCCGATCGATTATCTGCTGGGCTATGGCCTGTTGTGGATTTTTGTCTTCTTTGGTGCGCGGCAAGCCTGGCGGCGCAAGACCGCTTGGGACATACTGCTGCTGATGTGGATCCTCGTCACGCTGCCCATGCTGTATGCGCCGTTCCCCTTGCAGCGGCGCTTAGCGTTGGGCCTGCATCTGCCGATCGCAATTCTGGCGGCGCTGGGCTTGAGTGAGATCGTGCGGGCCAGGTGGCCGCGCCGAATCTTGATCGGTATGACGCTACTCACTTCGGTTTTCATCGAGCTGGCGCTGTTCGGCGGTGCAGCGTCACGCGATCCACGTATTTATCTAACGATAGATGAAGCGGCCGCCTTGAACTGGTTGCAAGCTAACGCGCCGCATGATGTCGTCGTACTGGCTGCGCCGGAGATGGGCGGTTTCATCCCGGCCTTTGCCGGGCACCGCGTGGTGTACGGGCACCCCTTTGAAACGGTCAAGGCCGAGCTGCGTGAACAACAGGTGAAAGATTTCTATCGAGGCGCGATCGATCAGGTGCAATTCTTGCGGGACTATGACGTCGCGTATGTCATCGCCGGCCCGCGCGAACAGGAATTAGGCGCATTGGGTGTATGGACTTTGCCGCTGGAAGAAGTGTTTTCGAGCGGCGATGTGACAGTCTATCGCGTAAAACGCCAGGCGTAAAACGTAGTTCACGCATCACGTTATCACTCATCATCTCATGCAACGATCGATCATTGTTCTCTTACTCAGCTTCCTCCTCATTGCTCTCGCACTTCTCGCGCCGATCGTGCCTCGCTTTGGCGCTACGCTCATCTATCCGGCTAATGCGCAGTTCAGCGATTTGACGATTACCCATTGGCCGGCTTTCGCTTACCTGCGCGATCAATTGCAGGCGACCGGGCAGCTTCCGCTGTGGCGTTCTTCGATCCTGTCAGGTATGCCGTTTGCCGCCGATCCTTTGTCGGGCCTGTTTTATCCTCCACATTGGCTGGCCTTCATCCCGGCCGTGCCGCTGGGTCTGGCATTCAATCTCTTGTTGTTGTTACATCTGGCGCTCGCTGCAGGCGCGATGTATTTTTTGATGCGGCGCTGGAACGTGGGACAAGCGGCGGCGTTGATCGCGGCGCTGGCTTATGCGGCGTCGCCGAAGATCATCGCGCATATGGGTCTGGGCCATGTCACGCTGGTCGAGGCGTGGGCGTGGGTGCCGTTGGTGATAGCCTACCTCGTCCCCCAGCCACTGCCGCATGAAGCGCGGCACCTGCGACTTCTCCTGTTTCAGGAGAAGGGGAGTGAAGTACTGCTGTCAGGCGTTGCCTTGGCGCTGTGTGTTTTGGCCGATGCACGCATGGCCGTGTATACGGTGGTGTTGGCGGTGTTGTACGTGTTGATCGTGCAAGCGAAACGAACCCGCACCTCCTGGCTTAGTCTCATCGGCTTGTTACTCGTGGTGGCCATCGTCGCGCTCGCCTTGTCCGCCGCGGCATGGTTACCGGCACTGACCTTGACGGATGGCTCGGCCCGTTCGAATCTGTCGGTGCAAGAAGCCGGGACGTTGTCGCTCGATCCGGCCTATTTGTTAGGCACGCTCATCGCCGATCGTAGTGGGGCGGCGGAGCGCATGACGTATGAGGGTCTAGGGGTATTGATCCTCGCTTTTGTCGGCTTGAAGTTGCACTGGCCGCTGCAGCGGCGCTTGATGGTGTGGTTCGGCGTCGTGCTGATCGTCGGCGTCATCGCCGCGCTGGGAACAAACACGCCACTTTACTCCCTGTTGTATCGGCTGCCCGGTTCCACCTTGTTTCGCGTTCCGGCGCGCGCCTGGTTCATGGTCTCTTTTGCCATGGCGGCGTTGGCGGGCTTCGGTGTACAGGGTCTGATCGAATGGAGTGGCCGCCCCAAAGCCCGATCGATCCTGCTGGCGATCGCGGCGATCAGCTTTGCGATCTTGTTCGGCGTCATCGGCGGACTGACTTCGCGCTCGATCAGCTTGTGGACGCTGGCGGTGTTTGCGCCACTGACTGTGCTGCTGATCGGGCTGCGGGTGCAGAAGCGCCTCACGCCCGATCGCTTTGTGCTGTCGATGGCATTGGTGCTGGCGATCGATCTGCTGTCGCTCGCGTGGGCGCTTTACCGTCCAATCGGGTTGGCCGAAGCCTTTGCCGATGGCTACGAATCGACGGCCTGGCTGGCCGAACAACCAGGGACGTTCCGCACCTATTCGCCTTCTTATTCCATTCCGCAGCACGTGGGACAGCAACATCAACTGCAACTCGCCGATGGGATTGCTCCGCTGCAATTGCTGCGCTACGTCATGTTCATGCAACACGCGACGGGGCTAGGTGAGTGGGGCTATTCCGTTACACTGCCGCCGTTTCCCGGCGTGAAGCAAGATGAAGATATTCGCAGCGCGCTCAAGGACGTTCGACCGGATGCGGTGCTGCTGGGGCTGCTCAACGTGAAGCACATTGTGGCAGCCTTCCCGATCGCGCAAGCTGATCTCGTCGAACGCGCACGTTTTAATTCCACCTTCGTTTACGAGAACCGGCGTGTGCTGCCACGCGCCTTTCTGGTCTCGAAGATCGACGTAACCGATTCGCCGGTAGGCGCCAGCGAGTGGCTCGTCACGCACGATGTCTCGACTATGGTGGTGGTCGAGGGGCTGCCGTTCGCGTTCGAGCTGCCCGTTGAGCCTGGCCGCGTTGAGATCAGCTCCTGGTCGGCGGATTACATTGAGCTGACTGCGGCAGGTCCCGGTTGGTTGGTGTTGAGTGAGATCGTCGCGCCTGATTGGGAAGCCGCCGTCGACGGGGACGCGGTGGGCGTCTTTGCCACCGATCTCGCTTTACGCGGCGTCTATGTGCCCTGGGGTGAGCATGTCATCACGTTTGATTATCGGCCGCGGCGCGTCTATGCCGGCGTATTGATGAGCGGCTTGAGTGTGATCGCAGTGGGGATAGCGTTGGTGGTGAAGAGGATCATAAAGCGTGGTCATGGATAAGCGAATATGCGCGGGCTAGTCACTCGCCAAGAATGGCGCTGGGTGTTGTTTTGGATCGTCGTGGCGTTGATCGTTACGAGTGTGCCCTATCTCGTCGGCTGGCTGTGCTCCACGCCCGATCGGGTCTTTGGCGGCTTCGCGTTTGCCATCGAGGACGGCTACTCATATCTGGCTAAGATGAAGCAGGGTGCTGACGGACTGTGGTTGTTTCAACTGCCATACACCGGCGAGGCGCACACGCCGACAATCTTCTATCTCTTTCATCTGCTGCTGGGAAAGTTCAGCGCGCTGACAGGACTCTCGACGCCGCTGGTCTATCATCTGGCGCGGTTGATCTGCGCCGCCGGCTTGCTGGGCGTGCTCTATCGCTTCATCGCGTTGTTCACGGCGTGGCGAGCTGTGCGGCGCAGCGCATTCTTGCTGATCGTATTCAGCGGCGGCCTGGGCTGGCTGTTGATCCTCACCGGACAGGTTAACTGGCTGGATAGTGCGCCGATCGATTTGATTTCGCCTGAGGCGTACACCTTCTTGATCATCTATGGCTTCCCGCATCTGGCGCTGGCTCGAACTTTGCTGTTGCTTGGTTTGATCATTTGGTGGAGCAAACCCGCGCAGGTCAATCCAAAATCCCAAATCCCAAACCCCAAATGGTTATGGGCGGGTCTATGCTGGTTGGGCATGGGCTTACTCGTGCCCTTCTATGTGGCTGTCGTGGGTGCGATTGTGCTGGTGGGGTTGATTGCGGAAGCGGTCGTGGCACGGCGCGTCGATTGGCAGGCAGTAAGTCGGGCGGCAGTCGCCGGTTTGATCGCGGCCCCGCCGCTGATCTATACCTTCATTGTCGTAGGCACCGATCCTATCTGGCAGGTGTGGGCCGATCAGCTGGTGATTCTCTCGCCGCATCCGTTGCACTACGTGTTGGGCTATGCGCTCGTCGGATTGCTGGCGATCAGCGGACTGGCGCGGACGTGGCAGCGCCGCACGATCGATCCGAAGTTGATCGGGTGGTTGCTGGTTGTGCCGCTGTTGATCTATCTGCCGTTCAATTCGCAGCGGCGGCTGATCGAGAGCTGGCAAATTCCGTTGGGATTTAGCGCGGCGATCGGGTTGGTGTACAGCGTCTTGCCCGCTTGGAGTCGATCGCGGTTGGTGAAGCGGCTGACTCAGCATCGACGTTACTCGGTGCACGGCTTGCGCCGTTGGCTGCTGGCTGGAATCCTGCTGCTCTCGGCGACGACGTATGCTTTGATGTTGATGGAGCAGACCACACGCATGCTCGCGCGGGTGGAGTTGGGTTTTCGGGATGGCGCGGAATTGGCGGCGCTGTGTTGGCTCGATCAGCGCGTGGCTGATGAGGATGTGATCCTGTCCTCGTACAATACGGGCAACTTCCTGCCGGCGGTGGTGGGCGCTAAAGCGTTCCTCGGCCACGGGCCGGAAACCGCGTACAGCGAAGCGAAGCGGCAACTCGTCAAGCAGTTTTATGCTGCCGAGACAATGCCCGAATGGCGGCACGCATTTTTAAGTGAATGGTCGGTCACCTATGTATTCTTTGGACCACTGGAAAAGAAGGTCGGACTGTTTGATCCGGCGCAGGTTGATTATCTGACATTGGAATATGATCAAGACGGGTATCGCATTTACCGCGTGAAGTTGCCATAGACCATCTTCTATGAAACCGAAAGCACAGGCTTTTCTCAGACGCTATTGGCCCGTCCTCACATTGATCGGCGCGCCGCTCCTGCTGTTCGCGCCGATCGTGCTGGGCCGCGTCTGGTATTGGGGCGTGCCACTGCTGCAATTCTATCCATGGCAGCGTATGGCCGCGGAATATTATCAGGCGGGACAACTGCCGTTGTGGAATCCACTTTTGGGTAGTGGGGCGCCGCTGGCTGCTAACCTGCAAACGGGCGCTTTCTATCCGCTGAACTTTTTGTATCTGTTGCTGCCCACTGAACATGCGATGGGCTACACAGCGATGCTGCACGTCATCCTGGCCGGGTTGTTCATGTACGCCTATCTGCGAACGATGAAGCTAGCGCCGCTCGCTGCGTTGATCGGCGCGTTGGCGTTTGAGCTGAACGGTTTCTTGATCGCGCGGGCCGGGTTCTTCAGTATGACGGCCGCAGTGCCTTGGCTGGCTGCGTGGTTGTGGCGGACGGAAAAATTGCAGTCAGCAGTCAGCAATCGGCAATCAGCAATCAGCAACACGCTCTGGCTGGCCCTCGTGATTGGCTTGGGCGTGTTGGCCGGGCATGCGCAGACGGCGGTGTATGGATTAGTTTTTATCTCGCTGTATTTTGCCTGGCAGGCTTATTCCAAGCGTGCTGCGCTCCGTTTCTCTGTCCCCCGATCCCTCGTTCTTTTTGTTGTTGCCGTGCTTCTGGGCCTGTGCCTGGCCGCCGTGCAGCTATTGCCCGCGGCCGAACTCACGCGCGAGTCACAACGGGCCGGCGGGTTGGACTACACTAAGATCATGACGCACTCGTTCTGGCCGCTGCGCTTGCTGACACTGCTCTCGCCGGACTTTTTCGGCAGTCCTGCGCAGAACAACTATTGGGGGTACAACAACTATTGGGAGAATGCCGCTTACATCGGATTGATTCCGCTGTTGCTGGCGCTGCACCCGATCTGGAAGCGAATCCGGCGCAAGGCAACTCCAGGCCCGATCGGTTTTCTGGCAACGACGGCGCTCGTCTCGCTCGTGCTCGCTTTTGGCTGGTTCACGCCGATCTATCCGTTCTTGTACAACACCGTCCCCGGCTTCGATCTCTTTCAAGGCCCGGCGCGCTGGCTGGTGGTGACGCTGGTTGCGTTGTGCGTCTTGACGGGATTTGGCATGCAGCACTTGATCGATCACGGCGTCTCGCGAAAAGCCACCCTCCGCTTAATCCTGCTCGGCCTGGCCTTGTGCTTTGCAGGTCTGGCAGCGAGTTTTGTCTTGAAAGGCCGCGCCGAGACTTTTGGCCCGGCGACGCTGCGCCTGGGTGTGTTGCTTGCCCTGGCTGGCGCATTGTTCCAAGCGAAACTCCAAAACCCAAAACCGCAAATTATCTTGGTCATGGTGGTGGTGCTCGATTTGATCACGGCGCATTTCGCACTGAATCCTACGTTGCCCCCCGATATCTATCGCGCGGCAAATCCGACGGCTGAAGCGATCCAGGCCGCTGGATCGAACGGACGGGTGTTCACCTTTGCTCAGGACGAAGAGCAGATTAAGTTTGGCAAGTATCTGGCGCACAAAACCGCCGACGGCCAAACCGTGTTCGACGGCTTCGGCCCACACGATCTGGCTTACTGGCTTGGCGAACGTGCGGCGCTTTTGCCGAACGCCTCCCTGATCGATCGGCTGCCATCGGCCAATAACTTCGATTCACTGATCGTGGGGCGCTATCAAAGCTTGCTCGACCAGATCGCGGCCGTGCCGCTGGAACAAGCGCTGCCGATCTTGAGCCGCCTGCACGTCGGCTACGTGGTCAGCCCGCGCGAGTTGAATCTGCCGATCGTGACGCGCACTTCCGATGTGATCGTCTACCGCAATGATCAGGTTTTACCGCGAGTCTGGGTCGCACCCGCCGAATCCGACTTGAATTCGGTCTCGGAGATCGTGCCTGGATCGCTGGTCGAGTCTTTGACCGATTCCGGTAACGCCGTTACAATACGCGCCGCGTCTGCGCAGGCCGGTTGGCTGATGTTGTCCGACACGTTCTATCCCGGCTGGCAGGCGCTGGTCGATGGTGTGCCGGTTGAGATCCGGATCGCGAATGAGGCTTTTCGGGCGGTGAGGTTCCCGGCGGGTTCCCACACGATCGAGTTCCGGTATGAGCCGCAGTCAGTCACCCTGGGGTTGATTGTGTCGCTGGCCAGTCTGGCCGTGATCGCCAGCGGGTTGACCCTCTTGATCTTACGGGATGCGCGGCGATGATCAAGCAGATCAGGCCATGGCATGTCGCGCTCGCGATCTGTGTGGCGTATGTGTTGTTGACGCTGGCCCGTTACAACTTCGATCCGAAGTATTTTGCTTTGATCGGCACGCAGTACGATCCGGGGTTGCCCAACGGCCGACCGGGTTACGACGGGCAGTTCGCTTACCAGATCGCGCGCGATCCACTCAACGGCTGGGCGAAGATTGACGTACCCGCGTACCGTTATCAGCGTATCGTCTATCCGATTGTGGCACGGGCGCTGGCGCTGGGCCATGTCGATTTGGTGCCGTGGACGTTGATTGTTGTCAACATCATTGCGTTGACGGTCGGGGTGTGGCTGACCGAAGAAATCATTTATCACTTTCAGATCAGCCGCTGGTATGCACTGATCTACGGTCTAAGCGCCGGCATGTTGATGTCGGTGCGGCTCGATCTGACGGAGCCGCTGGCGTATGCGCTGGCACAGGCGGGCGTGCTGTTGGCGCTGAAAGATCGCTGGCGTTGGGCCGCCGTCGTGCTAGCCAGCGCCGCGTTGACCAAGGAAATGACGCTGGCGGTCGCGGCAGGGATCGGGCTGGTGTATCTGTTCCGCCGTCAATGGCAGCGATCAATGGTGTTTGGCGTCAGCGTGTTGCTGCCCTTTGTGATCTGGCAGATCGTGTTGTGGCAGTGGCTGGGGCAACCGGGGCTCGGTTCGGGCGGAGATCTGGCGACGCCGTTTGAGCTCGTGCCACTGCGCGGGTTGTGGTCGCTGGCCTTCATGGACTGGCGTGTGTTTTTGCTGCTGGCGGCGATTGCAATCCCGGTCGCCGTGATCCCGGCCTTGATCGGTCTGTGGGTCGCCGGACGGCAGCTCTGGCGACGGGTGATGGACATCCCGACGACTGTGCTGCTACTCAACGCGCTGCTGGTGCTGGTCACGCCGCAATCGACATTTCGCGAGCCGCTGGCGCTGACGCGCTACAGCGTGGGCTTGATCGCCGCCGTTTTGACCTATGCTGCCT
>JAUQXC010000870.1 GCA_030834825.1 Thermoflexales bacterium | reverse complement strand
GTTCACGTGGTCTGGAGTGGTGGCGCGGCAGGAGAGATTTTTTACAGTTGGGCCTATGCGCGCGATCTCGGCGGCGGGCAGCGTTGGAATGAAGCGACGCGACTCTCACCTGCCTCTGCCCTGGGTCAATGGCCCGACATCGTAGCCGATCCACGCACGTCTAGCCTCTATGTGATCTATGCGTTGCCCTTTAACGAGCAACGCGGCATCTATCTCAGTCTATCGGCAGATGTCGGTCAAGCGTGGCAGCCGCCCATCAAAATTTTCGACGCGGCGGCAGCAGGTTGGGCCAGTGTGGATGGGGTGCGTCTGGCGCTGGATGCTGAAAACAAAATCCTGCATGCAGTTTGGTTGCGCCGCACCTTGCCCGGTCAGCCCCAGTCGCAAGAAGTCTATTATGCGTCCTCCCGCGATGGGGGAAAGACCTGGACGACGCCCGTGAAAATAGCGGCCGGGGCCGTGGTTGGGCCGCAAGTGATCGTGCCGGCCCCCGGCCAGGTCTATCTCGCTTGGTGCCAGGCCGATGGCGTCGGTCCGAACATCAGGGGTCAATTCTCACCCGACGGTGGGCAGCGTTGGACGGCACCCATACCGCTCAATCAACTTGAGCAGGTCAGTTGCCCCATCAGCTTGGCGACCGATGGGTTGGGACAGATGCATCTGGCAGGCATCACCAGCAATGCCGGAGATGAGAGCGTGTTGTTGACAGCCAGCTGGAATGGGCAAGCGTGGGCGGCTTCAGAGGTCCACGAATTGGGGCAAAGAACCAATCCCGCTAACTCAGCCGTGATTGCGCTGGTGCCACAGGCCGATCGCTTGAGTGCGGTGATTAAATTGTGGTCACATCAGGTCGCGGCGGCGGATCGTTTTGAAATCGTCGTCACGGATCGACCCGTTCCAGCAGTGGGCGTGTTGCAGCCCCTGCCGACGTTTACACCCAGGCCGACACCGACGGCCACTCCCCTGGGGACGGTTGTGCCTACCGCTACCCCAAAGCCGCAGCTAAACGATCGGGCCTTGCGGCCACCCACGGCGAGCGGCGGGCCGCCACCGCTGGTGCTGGGTGGAGCGCTGGCCGCCATCATCGTCGTCATCGTCGTCGTTCGAATCATCTGGGTTAAGAGGCGTTAGCCATGAGTTTATTCTTAGTGACAGGCGGAGCAGGTTTTATCGGCTCTCATCTGGTGACCACGCTTCTTGAGCGTGGCGACCAGGTGCGGGTGCTGGACAATTTCGCGACCGGCAAACGCGAACACATTGATCTCTATCATGGCCGCGCCGGCGTGGTCGAAGGTGATGTGCGCGATCACGCCCTGGTTGAGCGGTTGATGGCAGGCGTCGATTACGTGCTGCATCTGGCCGCCGTAGTGAGTGTGCCACAGTCCATGCGCGATCCGGCGCTGACGAATGACGTCAACGTGAATGGCACGCTGAACGTGCTGGCCGCCGCGCGCAAGTTCAACGTCAAGCGCGTCGTCTTTTCCAGTTCGTGCGCGGTGTATGGCGACAATCCTGAGCTGCCCCTTTCCGAGAGGTCGATCACACAACCGTTATCGCCCTATGCCGCTTCCAAGCTGATCGGGGAAGTTTATTGCCAGACCTATTATCGTGCTTACGGTCTGCCCACCGTCTGCCTGCGTTATTTCAATATTTATGGGCCGCGTCAGGATCCCAATGGAGATTATGCCGCCGTGATTCCGAAATTCGTGCAGCGCCTGAAAGCAGGGCAGGCGCCGCTCATTTACGGTGCCGGTCAGCAAACGCGCGACTTTGTCTATGTCGGCGATGTGGTGCGCGCCAACCTGCTGGCCTGTGAACACCCGCAGGCCAGCGGTCGAGTTTTCAACATCGCCTCTGGTCAGGGGACATCCTTGTTGGAGCTGGCCGCTAGCGTGAACGGCCTGACGCCGCAACCCATTCAACCGCAGTTTGCGCCGCCGCGTGAAGGCGACATCCTGCACAGTCGCGGCGATGGAACTTGTGCTCACACCACGCTCGGGTTTCAGCCCACCATGGGACTGAATGAAGGATTAAAGCAACTCTATGACTCAATCAACCGTTAACCGCCAGGTCAGACCCGGAGATTCAGCCATCCCGCTGCCGGCCAAACACTTGCAGCCGGTTGTGATCCAACCGACGCGCGGCTGGTCAGCGCTGGGTCTGCGCGAACTGTGGAAATATCGCGAGCTGCTGTATTTCATGATCTGGCGCGATATTAAAGTGCGCTACAAGCAGACGGCGTTGGGCGCGGCCTGGGCCATCATTCAACCCTTCTTCACGATGGTGGTTTTCAGCCTGTTTTTCGGCCGGCTGGCCGGCATCCCATCCGATGGTGTGCCCTATCCCATTTTCAGTTATGCGGCGCTGGTGCCGTGGACGTTTTTCGCCAATGGCCTGGCCTTGTCGTCCAATAGTCTGGTGGGCAGTGCCAACCTGCTCTCCAAAGTCTACTTCCCGCGCCTCATCGTCCCGACGGCGACCATCCTCTCAGGCATTGTCGACTTTGTGTTGGCCTTCATCGTCCTCATCGGGATGATGCTGGTCTATGGCATCGTGCCGACCGCAAACGTGATCTGGCTGCCGCTTTTCTTGCTGTTGGCGCTCGTCACATCCATGGGTGCGGGCCTGTGGCTCTCGGCGTTGAACGTGCAGTTTCGCGATGTGAAGTACATCGTGCCGTTCCTGACGCAGCTGTGGTTGTTCCTGACCCCGATCGCTTATCCCAGCTCCATGCTGCCCGAGCCGTGGCGCACCCTCTACGGCATCAATCCGATGGCGGGCGTGGTTGAAGGCTTTCGTTGGGCTTTGCTGGGGACCGAGATGACCGTCGGCCCGCTGATTGCCGTCTCGGCTATCGCAGCGGTACTATTGACCGTGAGCGGCGCGTTCTACTTCCGCCGCATGGAAAAGACCTTTGCGGATGTGGTGTAATCATGAGTGAGTACGCGATTCAAACCGAGCGGTTAAGCAAGCTCTACCAAATCGGCACCAGCCAGGGACGGTATAAAACCTTACGCGAGAGTGTCACCGGGATGCTGGCCGCGCCGGTGCGCCGGCTGCGCGGCAACAACGGAAAGGGCACACCCGATTTATTGTGGGCCTTGAAGGATGTTTCCTTTGAAGTCAAGCGGGGCGAAGTGATCGGCATCATTGGTCGTAATGGAGCCGGTAAGAGCACGCTGTTAAAAATCCTGTCACGCATCACCGAACCCACCGAGGGCCGCGCCCTGGTCTACGGGCGTGTCGGTTCCCTGCTGGAAGTGGGCACGGGGTTTCATCCCGAGCTGACCGGACGTGAGAATGTCTATCTGAGCGGCGCCATCCTGGGGATGCACCGGCGCGAGATCGATGAGCGCTTCGATCAGATCGTGGAATTTTCCGAGATCGCCCGGTTCCTCGACATGCCGGTCAAGCGTTATTCCAGCGGCATGTATGTACGCCTGGCCTTTGCCGTGGCCGCTTACATGGAGCCGGACATTCTGCTGGTGGATGAAGTGTTGGCGGTCGGCGACATCGCCTTTCAGCAAAAATGTTTGCGGCATATGCAAAGCCTCACGCAAAGCGGCATGACGATTATGATGGTGTCGCACAGCATGGCCGCCATTCAAAGCTCGTGCCAGCGCGCCATTTTGTTGCAGCACGGGCACATTGCGGCCGATGGCAATACACTGGACGTGATCGAGCAATTCCGTAAATCACTTAAGACCGTCGAAGAATATCCGGCGGCCGCCTTGCGACCGGACGGCCAGACCGGCGAGGCCAAAGTAACGATCACCGGCTTTGACATGTTTGGCGCTGACGGCGAGAACAAACGTGAGTTCAAGTTTGACGAACCGATTCGCATCCGGATCGATCTGGAAGCGCATGAACGCGTCGAACAGCCGATGATCAATTTTGGCATCAAGCGCGGCGATGGCGTGGTCATCTGCAATTTCAGCAACTGGTACGACAATTTCCGGATCGACTATATCGAAGGCCGCTGCGTCCTGGAAGGCTGGCTGCCGCCGTTGCGACTGGTGCCGGAGTTCTATGAAATCCATGTGTTGGTGTGGCCCTGGGGCGGCGGGCATCTGGCCGGCGATCTCGCGCGGGCCTTCCCCATTGCGGCAGTGACCTATGGCGACTTTCATATCAACGGACCCGGCTTAAACACGCACGACGGCGTGTTCCAGGTGCCGGCGGTGAAGTGGCACTTCCAACGGGGCGAGACCACCGCTGATTTTTCCACCGCTACAACGGCCAGCATCTATGCTGCTTTTGAGGCCGAAGCAGCGTCAATATTGGATTAAGCGATGACGACGACACCTTTCATTCACGATCACGCGCTGGTCGAAGCAGGCGCCACCATTGGCGCACGCACACGCATCTGGGCCTTTGTGCATGTCTTGCCCGGCGCGGTGATCGGCCAGGACTGCAATGTGTGCGATCACGTCTTCATCGAAAACGATGTGGTGATTGGCAATCGCGTTACGGTGAAGTGCGGCATCTACCTGTGGGATGGCGTCACCCTCGAGGACGACGTGCACCTGGGTCCCAACGTCGTCTTCACCAACGATCTTTATCCGCGCAGCAAACAAGCGTTTGAATTGGGCCGCATCGTCGTGGGGCGCGGCGCGAGCGTGGGCGCCAATTCCACCATCCTACCGGGTGTCACCATCGGCGAATGCGCCCTGGTCGGCGCGGGGAGCGTGGTGACCAAGGACGTGCCTGCGCACGCCCTCGTCGTGGGCAACCCGGCCCGCCCGATCGGTTACGTCTGCGAGTGCGGTCATCGTCTCAGCGAGGCGGGTGCGGAGTGGCAGTGCGACACGTGCAGCCGACGCTACGCGGTCGAAGCCGGGCTTTTCCGGCTCATTCAACAAGGATAGAGCCAAGTGGCACATCTTCAGGCAAACATAGGTTGACGAGCATGTCCATTGACGATTGTCGCATCATTCAACTCCCCAAGATTCTGAACGCCGCCGGCAACCTGACCTTTGTGGAAAGCGATAGGCATGTGCCGTTTGACATCAAGCGCGTGTACTATCTCTACGACGTACCGGGTGGAGCCATGCGCGGCGGTCACGCGCATCGGGCCTTACAGCAGCTCATCATCGCCATGTCGGGCAGTTTCGATGTGCTGTTGGATGACGGCAGCCAGCGCAAACGCTTCCATCTGAATCGCTCTTATTATGGGCTGTATGTCTGTTCCATGATCTGGCGCGAACTCGACAACTTTTCATCGGGTGGCGTCTGCCTGGTCCTGGCTTCAGAGCCGTACGACGAGTCGGATTACTTTCGTGAATACACGGCGTTCCTCAACGCCTTGCGAGAAAACTTACCATGATCCCATTTCTTGATCTCAAAGCCACTTACACTGAATTAAAAGACGAACTGGATGCCGCTTACGAACGCACGTTGAGCTCAGGCTGGTATATTCTGGGCGAAGAAGTCGAGGCGTTTGAAGCGGACTGGGCCCGCTATTGTGGGGCCAAGTACTGCATCGGCGTCGGCAACGGGCTGGACGCGCTGCATTTGATCGTGCGCGCCATGGACATTAGCGCAGGTGAAGAAGTCATCGTGCCTTCCAACACCTACATCGCCACCTGGCTCGCGATCTCCTATGCCGGCGCAACCGCCATACCCGTCGAACCTGATCCCCGCACGTATAATCTCGATCCCGATCGGATCGAAGCCGCCATCACCTCGCGCACCCGTGCGATTATGCCGGTGCACCTGTATGGCCAGCCCGCCGACATGGACGCCATCAACGACATCGCCCAGCGGCATCAGCTCAAAGTCATCGAAGATGCCGCCCAAGCGCACGGCGCGCGTTACAAAGGCCGCTCCGTCGGATCGCTGGGGGATGCCGCCGGATGGAGTTTTTATCCGGGCAAGAATTTGGGCGCCATCGGCGATGGGGGCGCGATCACCACCAACGATGCCGGGTTAGCCGAAAAGGTGCGCATGCTGCGCAACTATGGTTCGCGCGTGAAGTACTACAACGAAGTGAAAGGTTACAACTCGCGGCTCGATCCACTGCAGGCGGCTTTTCTCGGCGTGAAACTGCGCCATCTGGAAGAGTGGAATGCGCGCCGGCAAATCATCGTGCAGCAGTATTTCGCCGGCCTCAGCCGTCTACCCAACCTGGTCGTGCCGTATGTACCCGAATGGGCCAAGCCGGTCTGGCATCTCTTCGTCGTGCGCCATCCGCAACGCGATGCGCTTCAGCAACACTTGCAGGCTGCGGAGATCGGGACGTTAATTCATTATCCGGTGCCGCCGCATCTGTCGCAGGCGTACCAGGAGACGAGCTGGCCTGAAGGATCGTTCCCACTGGCAGAACAGCTGGCCCAATCGGTATTGAGCTTACCGATGGGACCCCATCTGAGCCCGGGAGCATGTGAGGTCGTCATCGATGAAGTGGCGCGCTTCGCCACAACGCCGCAGCCGACGGTCGCGTAAAGCGGGCTTCTGACTTCAGCGGGAAATGACTGATTCAGAAACCGGGTTTCTCCAGGCTAAACGGCCCATGCCATTTGGAAAGTAGAACCCCGGTTTCTCCAATTGACCTTAATTCCGTTCTATTCGGAAGAACCAAGCGATGGAGCGATCTATGCCTGACAAACCCATGGTCAGCGTGTGTATCTGTTCTTACAATCATGCACGCTATTTGCCGCAAACCATCGATAGCGTATTGAACCAGTCGTTCCAGGACTTCGAACTGCTCATCCTGGACGACGGCTCAACGGATAACAGCCATGAAGTATTAAGCGACTATCAACAACGGTATCCCGATAAGATTCACTATTTCTGGCATGATGGGCATGGCAATCGCGGGATCTCCTATTCGTGCAATGTCGTGCTGGCGCGCACGCGAGGCACCTACTTCACTTGGTTAGGCTCGGATGATTACTGGCTGCCTGAAAAACTGGCGATCCAGGTCAAGTTCATGGCAGAACATCCCACCGTTGGCCTCTGTCACGCCGCGGCGCATACGATGAACGCCGCAGGCGAGTTGTTTCCGGCGATCGGAGCGCAGGGCTACATTTCGACAGCAGCCTGGCGGCAGTTCATCATTGCCAACCCGATTATTGCTTCGACGGCCATAGTGCCCCGGCGGTGCTTCGACGAGATCGGCGTATTTAATGAAGACCTGGTCTTCAGCGACTGGGATTTATGGATCCGGTTGGCGGCCAAATATGCGGTCGCTTTTCTGCCGGAGCCGTTGGTGGCCTATCGGGTCCATGGCCAGAACCTCAGCATCTCCAACCAGAAAGCGGCGACCATTTTGGCGCACAACCTAGCCGTGATCGAGGCAGCCACACAGGCTTTGCCCGATTTGATTGATGCAGACCTGAAATGTAAATCTTTAGCGAACGTGTATCTACGCGCCGGGCTGGATTATTTCGCCAACGAACAAATCGACGAAGCCCGGCATAGCTGGAAACAGGCTGCTCAGTATTTGAACAGCGCCCTGCCCTGCGAATCCGAAGCCGTCCTGATGGGCGCCGTGTCGGCGTACGCGGTCCACATCCTGCACGCGGGGGGTTGGAGCGAAGCGTCCTGTGAACAATTCATTCGCCGTGTCTGTGTCAATTCCGTGCCCCGCCTGGAAAAGCAAACTCTGGCGCACTTTCACGTCACGGAAGCGCACATGAGTCACGTCCAGGGTCGCCAGGCCGAAGTTCGCCATCATGTGGCCCACGCGATCAAATACCATCCGCGCCAGGCGATCGATCGCGGCCTGCAGTCCATTGCCGCAGATGCGCTGGTCGGCCCGATCACGGCCCAGCGCTTGCGGTCTACCGCGCGCCGCGTCCGGCGCCGTGAGGTATAGCCGCCTATGTCGTTCGACTTTTTGCGCCATCGCTCCTCATGGCGACGACCCTCCAGTTTTCGGGCGCGGTTGTGTATCATCCTTGCGTTGCTCGCCGCAGGCTGGCTCTGGCCGGTCAGCAGCTACGCCCAACGGGCGAGTAATACTTGGAGCCAGCCGGTCGATGCGACGCTAAACTCAACTGCCCAAATGGGCAGCTTCAATCTGTTGTTATGCGATCCTTATCAAAATGCTTATTTGCTGTGGGCCGAGCAGGCCGCGAATGGGGCCGCCGTCTACTTGCGGACAGATGCCACAGGCAGCTGGTCGACGGCGCGTGACATCATCGCGGTACCTGGCGCGGTCGTCTTTAACCTGGCCGCCGCTATTTCCCAGCCAGAGGATACGCTGCACTTGATCTGGGTCGATCAGCACTTGCGTGGCAATCTCTACTACAGCCAGGCGCCACTGCATACCGCAGAACAGCCCAGCAGCTGGTCAACCCCGCAGTTGCTCGGTCAAGCCGTCGACTGGTCTTCCATCAAGGCCGATTCAACCGGAACGGCGCATGTCGTCTATGGCACCACCGATGATAGTGGCCTGGAGCACACGGTCTATCATCTCGAACTGCCCAATTCTGGGGCGAACTGGTCGGATCAGAATGTTGCCTACTCGGTCGTCTCGGCACTGCCGGCGTTGATCCGCCCTGAGCTGGCCATTGACGGTCGCGATCGATTGCATATCGGCCTGTCCCTCAATTCCTACGAATATGGCGCTTACTCGGAAGTAGGGTATATCCACTCGGAAGACAACGGCCAAACGTGGGGGGCTTATCGCCAGGTACAAAACACGGGCTCGACCTTTCAGGGCGTCGCCTGGATCGCACCGTATGCGTTTGGCACTGACGAAGTCCATTTGACCTGGCATGATCCCAGACGGATGCACAGCTGGTCGTCGGATGGCGGCCAGACCTGGCGCGAGCCTAAGGAAATCATGCCCTTGGCCGCAGCCTTCGGCGGCCGCAATGAGCTGACGCGGGACAGCGCCGGCGTGTTGCACGTCGTCACGGCAGTCGGCGACGGTGTTTATTCAGCCAGCTGGAACGGCGCCGAATGGAGCGCACCCGAACAGATCGACAGCCGCTTTATCGATCCGCACGGCCAAACGATTGTGACCTGTCAGGGAAATCAACTGCACGTTGCCTATTACGATCGCACCGGCGAAAACAAGGTGTGGTATACCACGCGCTTGGTTAATGCGCCCCCACTCGAGCGTAAGGCCATGCCGCTATCCAGTACAACAAGTGATCTGGCTCGCAGTACACCCACCATCACCGCGGCGATCATTCTCACTCCCGTGCCCGCCGGTCGACCGGCCGTCAATCCCGTCCCGCCTGACACCCCGAATCCGATGCGGGCCATTCTTTTGCCCTTTCTAGCTGCGCTGGCGCTCATCGCCGGTGTGGTGACGCTGCATCTGTGGAGGGAAGCTCACTGAGTTACCGGAGAGTAGCTTATGCCTTTGATTAGTGTGATCATGCCCGTGTACAATGGCGCGCGCTTTCTCAAAAAAACATTGGCCAGTTTGCTGGCCCAGACCTGCGGCGATTGGGAATTGATCGTCATCGACGATGGTTCGACGGATGGCACACCTGAGCTGCTGGCCAAGTATGACGATCCACGCTTCGTGAAAATTCGCAAAGAGAACGGCGGTGAAGCGCAAACACGCAATGTGGGACTGCGTCAGGCAAAGGGAGAGTTCATCGCCTTTCTGGACGCCGATGATTTGTACCTGCCCACCGCGCTGGCGGATATGTCTGCCTTCCTGGCCGCTCAGCCGGAGTATGACGCGTTGTTCTCGGACGGTTATCTGTGCGACGAGAACGAGCGTATTTTGTCACGCTTGACCGAGCACCGTTCCGGGATTTACACCGGCAACATTCTGGAAGCGCTAGTCTTGACGGCGGATGTGTTGACCGTGCCCGTGTGCACGCTAACCCGCCGCGCCGTGATTCAACAGCACCAGGTCGAATTTGACGAACAGCTCGTCATCGGCCCCGATTGGGATTTCTGGATCCGGCTGGCCCGTTACGCGCGCTTTGGTTATCTGGATAAACCCACTTGTCTGTACCGCGTCCATTTAACCAATATCACCCGCACCTCTGGCGCGCAGAAACGCCAGAAAGATCTGGTGTACGGTCGCCTGAAAGTCCTGAACGCTGAGTGGTTCCCGGAGCTGTCCCTGCCCACCCGGCAAAAATTCTTTTACGCCCTGCTGAATGATCTCTTGTCCAATCAAGCGGCGCAGCAGCAGGAGATATTCAATCATCCCAATTTTCAAGCGCTGCCCGCGCCCGATCGCGCCAGCCTGCTGCGACAGGTCGGCACTTATCAGCTGCTCAACCGGATCGCGCCCGATTTTGCCCTGCAGTGCCTGCGCCACGCGGTTGAATTAAACCCGGCGGATCGGAAGAGTCGCTTCCTGTT
>JAUQXC010000869.1 GCA_030834825.1 Thermoflexales bacterium | reverse complement strand
AGTCCATGGCCAACGCGGGCTGGCGTTCGATTAAAGCGAACAAGGGTGCCCGCCGCACGATGAGCGCCTGGGTGGGCGTCAATGCCACCACATCGGCTGAGCTGGCTGCTTCGTCAAACAGCGACATCTCGCCGAAGTATTCACGCGGTCCCAGCGAAGCGAGTTCGGTCAGCGTGCGTTCCACCTCGGCGCGTTTGCGATGCTGCACCGCCACGCGACCGTTGACGATGACGTACAAGGCATCACTGGGCTCGCCCTCGGCGATAATCACCTGGCCGGGATCATAGGACGCCTCTTCCGTCACGCCCGCGACCGCGCGCAGATCATTGGCCGGCATCTCATCGAAGAATTGCACCTGCTTGAGGAACACCACCTTTTCAATCACGGTCAACATCTTGCGCTCCTTCTCAACGACTGAATCCAGTTTCTGCAACGCCAGTTCAGCCGCTTCGCGGATGAGCGGTGTCCCATGAGTCTGCGCTGCGCGCAACGTCTGCCTTACCTGTTCAATCACCGACGAAGAATGCGGCGCTGCCGGAATAGCCTCGACGGCGGCGATCAGGCTGGCCGCGGTCAGCAGCTCCGAAGTCTCAAGTGGCGGCTCAACGGGTCGAGCGCACAAGGCCGGCCAGACTGCTTGAAACACATCCCACACCGGCGGCGTGCTCAGTCCCAGTTGTTCCTGCGCGATCTGCGCGATGGTCGACAACTCCGGCGCAGCAAACACCGGCGTGATCAATGCGGCCAGACGGCGCGACCCCACTGCTTCCAACGACTCCAAGGCATTGGCGCGCTTGCGCAGATCGGTACTGCGTAGCAAGCGCCGCAGCGCTGCCGTATCCTGCTCGCCATAGACTGCGCCCACCAACCAAAAGACGCGATCGATCAAGTGTGTGGCTTGTTCGTGCAGCAGGGCGCGCAGAAAACCCAGGGCGGCGGTGTCCGGTTCGCTCAGCGCCACCCGATAGGTCTGTACCCTGTACCATTGTGCGGCCAGTTCCTCGCAGCGATCGATCACACGCTTGTGCACCAGCGTCCCGCCGATCTGTTTGCTGCCCACGTTCGCCATGACGTACAGCGCACACTCAGCCACGCGCTCGTCACCCCCCCGATAAGCCAGCTCGACTTCACGGCGGTCGGGAACACGCAACGCCTGGCAAGCCGCGCGCCGCACCTGAAAGCGATCATCCCGCATGGCCTCCAACAACGCCTGTCCCGCTTCGCGCGCCGTGGGCTTGTGCGTTACACCATTCAACACACCCAATTGATTCACCACCGCCAGACGCAGCGCCACATCGTCGTCGGCCAGCACCCGACGCAAAATGGCAAGTCCGTGTTGGGCCAACTTTGCGCGATCGGCAGAAGCGCCAGCGGCCAACGTCCCAATGACTTCCACAGCCTGGACCCGCACGATCGACACGCGATCCTGCAAGTATGGCGCGATCTGATCGAGCAAGCGGGCATCGCGCGTTTGAGCCAGCACGCGCAGACCCAGTACCCGACGGCGGGCCTCGTGTGGATCGGTCAGCCACGTCGAAAGGATCTTCATGGAAGCCGCGGCGCCCTGTGCCTCACCCGACGCAATGAGCACCGGCAGCGTGTAGGATTGCGTGGCTTCATCGGGCTGCTGGATGACCTCCAGAAAACCAGCGATCACTTCCTGAGACTGAGCCGCTTCCGGCGCTGCACTCAATACCTGAGCCGCCGCACGGCGGACGTGCACATTTTCGTCACGCAGCCCGGTCAAACAGAGCTGCCTCACGGAAGGTTCTGTGATCCAATCGGCCAACAGCAAAATGATACCAGCGCGAATCGTGCCGCCACGTTGTTGCGCCAGGTTGGTCAACTCGCGAACCGCGGCCCGGCCCTGAAAGTCATACAGCATCTCAGCCAGGATGATGGCCGTGTCGTTGTCGTCCTGACCCTTACGCAAGCGCTGCGCCAACCGTCGCACCAATAAAGGATCAAACTCTTCCTGTTCACCATAGCCCGCGCGGAATACGGCCAGTTCATCATCGGCGACCAGGCGAATCATCGCGCGGCTGTAGGCATTCTTCACCAGCCACGAAATGCCCAAATAGAACAGCGCCAGCATGAAGCTCAACCAGGCCCCGGCCAGCGGCGCGATGAGGCTGCCCCGCGCCATGATCAGCCCTAACAGGCCGGCCAACAAGGTGCCCAACGGCAAGGTCAGGCTGTTGATGAAGGCCCGCGCCCGGGCTTTGATGTTCAATGGCACGCTGTTGTACAGCATCGCTTCCAACGGATTGCGAAACACCTTCTTGAAGGCGCGATCATCCAGGTAAGCCAGGCTGGCCACCAGCACGCCGAGCTGCGGCAGAAAGTTGATGCCGCCCACGATGATGATCGTGAGCGTGGGAAAGACCAGGCTCATACGGCCCACGCCATAACGCACAATCAAGCGATTGAAGATCAGCGAGGAGAAGATCAACCCGATCAAGCTGGCGCCAGCGTCAAGCAGGTTGTAGGCGTTGAAGAGACCTTGGGGATCGCCCGCATAGATCTGATTAAAAATGTTGGCCGATTGAATCGTGAGCAGCTTCATCAACAACACCAACACCAGTGTCGAGACGGCCAGCCAGCGCAAAATGTCCAGCCGGCTCAACCAGCGCGCAGCGCTACGCCACTCCTTAAAAAGGTTGGTCCGTTTACGTTGCCGCTGGCGCTGTTGTTCGAGCTGCACCAATTCCGGCGGCATGATCCGCCGCGCGCGCCTGGCCAGAGCAGCGAGGCCGGCCAGACAGGCGATCCACGCCAGGGGCATGAACGTCAATCCGATCAAGCCGTTCAAGAACGGCGCGCTGAAGCCGGCCACAACCGATCCGGCGATGCTGGCTGAGAGGATGAACGGCAGGGCCAGTTTGGCCGATCGGGTGTTGTAGAAATCGTTGATGTAGTTCAGCAGATGCAGCGCCGCCACATCGGCGGCGGCCAACGTGCCGAGGAAGAAATAGAGGTAAGTGAAACCCCGTGGCCCGGTGCCAACCTCGACGATGAGCAGCACCTGCACCGAAATCAGCCAGGTGATTAGCAGGCCAAGGATCGTCACGAGCAGCCGTTCATTGCTGAGGCGGCTGGCAAAGTAGCTGTAGGTGAGGCCGATGATCAACGCCAGGGGTGCGCTGATCAAGAAGATGATGGAAAGCAGCTCGCCCCAACTGAGTTGAAACAAGGTGCGGCCTGCGCTGTCGCCCCAGCGCAAGCCGATGAAAAACAGCAGGTACATGAGGAAGAGCAAAAAGGTGCGGCGCTCTTCACCTGCCGGGATGGAGAAGACACGAGCGAGTCGTTGGAGCATGCTGATCGATTGAAGAAACGGAGTTTCCAATCTATAAACAGATACAACGAACTACTGACGATGATGAAAATGCCCACCCAGGAAAGTGCTGAACCAATGCCGGGCTTGAAGGCAATGGCATAACCCCCTAATAGAAGACCGACCACACTTAGCCCAAAGATAAACCAATTGTGGCTCATCCGACTGCCCGTGTCCGTGAAGCGGCGAGCTGCCTGGCGTGAGTGGGATTATCGCCAGGTGCTCCCGGCGGATGGGTACATCCGCCGTCCCCAAGCGCTGGATGTACCCATCCAGCGGGAGCACTTCCCGGTGAAGCCGGAAGAACCCCAATTGTTTACCGACCTGATGATAGACCTTGATCTTCTTAAAATCGCCTTAATGGCTCTGGCGGAATCGGACTCGAGGCTTCAGCTCAATGTCGGTGTCGTGCGTGCCGGCTCCATCATTCCCGCGTGCTTACGCCTTACCCGCCGTTGTGCGGCGGAGGCGCGCTGGGCGTAGCGGGAATCCACCGGTCTAGCTGGCATACTTTGCCATTGGTGATCTGGATGCCCGATTAATGCACTCGGGCATGACCGACTGCTATTCTTCTTCTACAACTACGGCACGTCGGCCCCTTTTGGAAACTCCGAGCAGGTACGATGGTAATCAGCCAGATCGATGCCAACGTAGTATTCCCACTCTTCCTTGGACAAATTGCGTCCCGCTGTGCGGCAGGCATAAAGGATCACGTCATTCAACGCCACCGGCTGCCACAGGCGCGCGTTGGCATCCTGACTGGCCGTAACGAACCACTGATGATCGGGGCTGATGGTCACCCCCCACACCGGACCCGCATGGCCTGGAAAAACGACCGAATACGCGCCGGGATCGAAAGCGGTCAGGTCCCATAGGCGTGCCGTGCCATCTTCACTGCCGCTGAACAGCCATTGACCATCCGCACTAATGTCGATGTCACGCACTGAACCTTCGTGATCCCACAGGATGAACGTGGGAGATGGCGTGGTCGCAGTGAGAGTGGCTACATTCCACAACAACACGGCGCCCTCATCGCCCGCGGCGGCCAGCCATTTACCGTCGGGCGTGAATTGCAAGGCACGAATGACGCCCATGCTGTTCCACTTCAAGGGAATCACGGGAGTCGTGGGATCGGTGGCGCGCAGGTCCCACACCCGCACGATGTGATCGTCGCCCCCGACAGCCACCCAGCGATTGTCCGGGCTGAAACCCACGGCACGCACGACACCGACATTGCCTTGCAGGGGCAGTGACGACGAGGAAATATGGGATGCACTGAGATCCCACAGGCGTGGCACCCGATCGTCGCCGCCGCTGATCAACCAGCGGCTGTTGCCGCTGATGTCGATAATACGAATTTGATCGCGGTGGCCGGTGAGCACGATCGGGTTTTGTGAAGGATCCGCCTGCGTGAGATCCCACACTCGAGCGGTGCCGTCGCGCCCCGCCGTGATCAGCCGTTGATTGTCGGGCGTGAAAGCCACATCGCGCAGCGCGCTGGTGTGACCGCGCAAGACGGTGGAGGTGAACATGCCTGTCGGTGATTTCAGATCCCACAAGCGTGAGGTGTAATCCTGACTGGCGGTCGCCAACCAACGGCCATTGCTGCTGAGGGCAGCCTGATAGATCGCTTGCTGATGACTGGGCAGCACGACCGAGGTGGCGCCGGGTTCGCGCGCCGCGATGTCCCACAGCCGCACAGTGCCATCGCCGCTGAAGGTAGCCAGCCAATGTTGATCGGGATCGACTACTGCCCCACGCACGACACTGCTGTGGCCGCGCAACACGCTGGGGGCCGTCGGCGCTTGCGGCGTATTGATGCCCCACAGCTGCGCGGTCGCATCATCACTGCCTGAAGCCAACCAGCGGCCATTGGGGCTGACCGCCAGAGTCTGGATGGGGCCTTCATGGCCGCGCAAAATGTGATGGGCCAGCTCGGCTGTGGGATCAGGTACGTCCAGATCCCAGGCTTGAATCCAGCCATCGCGGCTGGCTGTAAACAACCAGCGGCTGTCGGGACTAAAAGCCGCCGCCCAGACTTGATCGCTGTGGCCGCGCAGCACGATGGGAAAGTCCTCAAGGTCTTCTGCGTAGAGATCCCACAAGCGCGTGGTGCTATCCACGCTGGAGGTCGCCAGCCAGTTGCCGTTGGGGCTGAAGGTAACTTTCCACACTTGTTCTTCGTGGCCGGGTAACACCAGCGCCGTCGCCACCGGATCGTCTTCGGTCAAATCCCACAGGCGCGCTGTCGCATCAATGCTGCCGCTGGCAAGATACAAACCCTGGGGGTCGAAGTCGAGCGTAAAGACTTGATCGGTGTGACCCGTGAGTTTCAGGGGCGGCTGAGTCAAGTCTTCAAGATCGTACAGATAGATCGTGTTGTCGCGCCCGCCGGTCGCCAGTTGAGTTCCATCGGCGCTGACAGCCAGGGCATTGATGGTTCCTTGGTGATTCCTCAACTCGATCGGCTGCGCCGTGGCCGCCGCTTCTTCATTGAGATCCCACACCCTCGTCACACCATCGGCTCCTGCCGAAACCAGCACCTCGCCGACAGGGCTGAATTGTAAGGCACGCACGCTGCCATTGTGCTGTTCCAATTGAATGGGATTGGCCGCCGGATCACGGGTGGTGAGATCCCACAGGAAAATTTGGCCATCAGCGGTACCGGTGGCGGCCCATTCAGCGGTGGCATTGAAGGCGGCAAAGCGCACTATTCCGTGGCGGGGTAGCGCGAGTGACGTCGTGGGGATGTCGCCGCTGCTGACATCCCACAGATCGGCCTGACCATCTTCGCTGATAGTCATGAGCCACTTGTCCTGGGGACTGAAGACCACCTGATTGAGGCGATGACTGTACCTCTTCAAAACCAGGCCCCCTGCTTCCACCAACACCCGCCGCAGCTGCGATTCTGCCGCACGTGCCAGAGTCGCATCGGTATTGTTATTGACGCGCAGCGCTTCCAGGGCCAGCAACAGGCTGCGCTGGGGATAGGTCATGGCGAATTCGCTGGCTTGTGAGATGAGCTGGCGGACAACGGCCAGCAGCCCCAAGCGTTCAGCTTCGGCCCGCTGCTTCTCCGCTTCAAGGCGCTGAGCATAGGCTTCATTACGCTGCTTGTCTGCTTCCAGGCGCGCTGACAGGGCCTCATTGCGTTGCTCTCGCGCGGCATCGCGCTGTTCGTCTGCCACCCGCGCCTGTTCATTGGCCCGATCGCGTTCAAGATAACCGAAGATGCCGGCCACGATGGCGAGGATCATGGTAATTATTGCGCCCACTGCCAGGCGGCGGATGAGGATGTGCTGCCGCAGTTCTTTTTCGGCCGCGGCCCGCGCTTTCTGGCCGGCCTCCAAAAACTCCAGATCGATCGGTTCAACCGCCTCCCGATTGGCTTCCGCAAATTCGAGACCCTTCCTCAACACCTCGCCGCGATACAAGAGATCAGGATTCTTGCCTGAGTCGAGCCAGCGCTGCGCGGCGCGGTGCAGCGGGCTTTGCCCGGTCTGTTCCCAGTCGGCGTTGGAGCGCAAGATCGGTTCCACCAGACGATCGTGCGAAATCTCGTACCACCGTGCACCCGCACGCACGTCGGCCCGAATGAGGTGGTGTGTTTCAAGCAAATCGACGACGGGATTAGGCAAGCCGCCGGTCTCGGTTGATCCGCGCATGACCAACCCACGGGTTTGCATGGGCGTAATAAGCTGTTTGCCGAACCAACGGCGCAGTTGGCTTTCACGCACTTTCCAGCCCTGCCCCTCGCCC
>JAUQXC010000868.1 GCA_030834825.1 Thermoflexales bacterium | reverse complement strand
TCCGCCATGGGAGCTGGAGTTCTGCGCGAACAATGAATTGACAACTCGGCCTGAACTGCCGTTATAGAGCCTCAACCCTCCCCCCTCATAAGCCGAATTCCGCCGAATCCGTGTATTGGTGATCCATACCGTGCTACGATCGGCAAAGATACCGCTGCCCCAATATTCCCCATGATTGCCTTCGATTGTTACGTCATTGAGGATTAGGGTGCCGCCGAAAATAGTAATGCCGCTGCCACCTATGAACACCCTGTCAGTGTTGAAACTGACATCGGTGCGCTGGAGGGTTAGATCACCCTCGACGTACAAACCCCCACCCTCGTTGTTGGCAATGCTGCTGTTCAACATGACCGCTGTATTAGATATTTGCGCGCCGCCGCCCAACCCCACGACATAGTTGTTCGATATGTTGGCTGCCACAATCATTATGGGACCATAAGCCATAAGGCCGCCGCCGAACACGGCCACATTGCTGATGACGTCCACTTGAGTGAGAGTTAGTGGCTGATTGCCGTAAAAGTAGAGACCGCCGCCATACCCGCCGATGTTGCTAATCACGCGCACAAATTGAATCGCCGGCCGTGCCGAGTCAGTAATCAAGATACCGCCGCCTACACCATCGCGGGCTGGATCGAAGTCCTGTAGTGAATGTCGTGTCTGCCATGAAAGAGGGATGGTTCGCCCCGCTGCCCTGGCATGCATTGACGTTTGAGATGGAATGGGCGTCGAATACGACGCAGGTTGTGAGCGCGGCGCTGGGGTGGCGGTCGGTGTTGGTTTCGGCCCTGCTATCGTTGGCGGTGGGGCAATTACTGTTCCTTGACCGTTTGTTGCATCGCCGCCCGTAAACGTCAACCCCGAAATCACAACGGAGTTATTGATCGCCGAGCCTGTCACGGTCAACACACGTTGAACTGTGACAGCATGGATAATCGTCGTGTCGCGATTCTCGCCCGTGAGGCTGACGGGCTTGCTCAGCGTCAGACTTTCGGTGTATCGCCCGGCGGCGATGAGAATCGTGTCGCCGTCGTTGGCGGCATTGATGCAAGCCTGGATCGATCCAGAGCAGTTGATGAGAGCCGCAGCACGTCGGGCTTGAGTAGGTGCATTTGCTAGTAACAGATTGATCGTGACGAGGGCAACCAGCGTGAGGCCGATGGACAACATCCAGCGCGAGAGGGCGGGAGTCGCGGTACGAGTAGACATGCTTCTCCTTTGTTGAAGTCCCCGCGTCGAACTGCGCATAAAAAACTCGGCAGCACTTGTGTCGTGCAACCGAGAGTATTGTATCACCCTCACCCGGCGCGCAGCGCCGGGTGAGGGTCGTTTTACGCTGCCACTTGCGCTGCGCCGTACATCGATGTGCTCAGCACTTCTTCCAGTGGAGCGCCGTTGCGTACTACGCTGATGGGGATGCCGGACGCGGCCAGTTCCGCGACGACATCTTCGGTGCCGGGCGGCCCGCCAAACGATTTCACATCCAGCACGACGGCGGTGACGTACACGCCGCTGCGCTTGAGGTGACGCGCCACCTGCGCCCACTTGGGCGAGGGCGAGGGCGAGATCAAGATCAACGTCGAGCCACGGGGTAGAGCGGGCGTCTCGCGATAAAGCAGTTCTTCAAAGGCCACGCTGCCCTGCGCGCGCAGCACGGCCAGTGTTTCGAGGATCTTTTCGAGTTGCCGCTCGCCCCGATCGGCTTGCATCACTTCGCGACGCTGGCCGATGGCCATGAAGCCCAGCGTGCGATCGCGCCGCAGGAAGAACTGCGCGATCGATGCCGCCGCGCAGATGGCATACTCCTCCGTGCTGGGCGGGAGCGTGAAGTGGGGAGCGTTCTGCCTGAACAGCACTTCCATCTCATCCACTTCCACTTCCGGGACGTGTCGATCGCCATAGTGTGTGCCCGACCATAGATCGAGCAGGATCCACACATCGGCCAGTGGATCGAGTTCGAACTCCTTCACGATCAACCGGTCCTTGCGTGCGGTGCTCTTCCAATGGATGCGAGGAAAGGGATCGCCCGGTGCATAATCGCGCACGCCGGCCGCGTTGGTGGTGACGTAGTGGGTGCGGCGGCGTAAGGCATCGCCGCCGGGCAGCATGCCGATGGGCAGCGGGAAGGAACGCAGCGTCACCGTTCGAGGATACACCACTACGTTCGACGTATTGGGCAGATGGTACTTGATGCGGAATAGACCAAAGGGATCACCGCTGGTCAAGGTGATCGGCCCCAAGCGGAAGCGGCCCCGCTCGCGGCAGTACGTGCGAATCTTCCAGGCATACTCGGTTTTGGCGGAAAGGTTGGAGATGATGTGACTGGCGTGGTGTCCCGGCAAATCCGATTCGTCGTCCACCTCCAGCCACATATTGCGGACGACGCCACGATTGCGCAGTGTGAAAATCTCATTGAGCACACTGCCGACCTGAGCGCGGCGCGCGCGTGTCTGGCGCACCAACTGTACGCGGCTCAACGCGAGCCGTGCCCAGAAGTACGTCAGCAGCAACACCAGCACGATGACGTAGAAAACCGTGAAGAAGGCCGTGTTCGATGTGGCCAGCCCCAGAAACAAGGTGGCTAATCCGATGATGGCAACTGTGCGTACGCGAGTCATAGTAGGTCAATGAACAATGAACAATGGGCACCGTACGGTCTGTTCATTGAAAATAGGTCATGGTTAGCTGGGCTTTACCGAACCGCCAGGCACCACAACCGATCCCAGGATCTCTTGAATCAGCGAAGTGGCATCCACGTCCTTGATCCGCGCCGAGGGGCTGACGATGATGCGGTGGGCCAGCGCGAACGGCGCGAGCGCCTTGATGTCGTCTGGAATTACATAGTCGCGATCTTGTAGCGCAGCACGCGCCTGGGCGGCGCGGAACAGCGTCAACGAGCCGCGCGGCGAAGCGCCCAGGTAAATATCGGGATGCTTGCGCGTGCGGGTCACGATTTCGATGACGTAGGATTTCACCAGGATATCCACGTAGATTTCACGGATGGCGGCTTGCGCGGCGACCAGGTCCTGCCCGGTGGCGACTTGCCCCAGCGATTCGATGGGGTGCACACGTTGTTGCGAATCCAGCACGGCGATCTCATCCTGCGGCTCGGGATAGCCCAGCCGGATCCGCAGCAGGAAACGATCGAGCTGCGCTTCGGGCAACGGGAAGGTGCCTTCATACTCGATGGGGTTCTGCGTGGCCATGACCAGGAACGGCTCGTCGAGCTTATGCGTCTCGCCGTCAATGGTGACCTGCTTCTCCTCCATCGCTTCCAGCAGCGCAGCCTGGGTCTTGGGCGTAGCCCGATTGATCTCGTCGGCCAGCACGATATTCGCCTGGATGGGACCGGGCTGATACACGAACTGGCGCGTGCTTTGATCGTAGATCCGCACGCCGGTCACGTCGCTGGGCAACATATCGGGCGTGAATTGGATGCGCTTGAACTCGCACCCGATCGATTTGGCGATCGACTTGGCGAGCATGGTTTTGCCCACACCGGGCACGTCTTCGATGAGTAAATGTCCCTGACACAACAAACTGATGATGGCTAATTCGATGGTGTCGTGTTTACCGACGATGACCTTCTCCACATTGGCGATGATCGACTGGGCAACCGCTTTGGGGTCAGACATGAATGGAATGTCTCCGGTGAAAATTGTGCAACCTACTGGCAAGTATACCCTAAACTCGGCGGGAAGGTTCAGACCCCTCACCTCGACTCGTCTCCCCAGGAGGGTGGAGACCTAACGGGAGAAGAGTGCGCATGAGCTGCATTTCATCTTGTCGTGCCCTCATGCTATAATCGAATTGCCAGGAGAGATCATGGACGCCATCCGCGCTTTTATTGCCATCGAACTACCGGACACCATCCTCACGGAAGTAGGGAACATCGAGGCGCGTCTGAAGCCGCAGATGCCGCCGGATGCCATCCGCTGGGTCAAGGCCGACAGCATTCACCTCACACTGAAATTTTTGGGACAGGTGCCGGCTGATCAGCTAAGTCTGATCCTGTCGTCGTTGCGGGCGGCGATCGCCGCGCATGTTCCCTTCATGCTGGAAGTCAAAGGCGCAGGGTGTTTCCCTAACATCCACCGGCCACGTGTGGTCTGGGTGGGCATCCACGAAAATGATCATCGCCTGCATGCTGTGCAGCGTGCGGTGGAAAATGCCATTGCACCACTGGGCTATCCCACCGAGATACGCGATTTTACTCCGCATTTGACTTTGGGCCGTCTGGCGCGCGATGTGCGACAGATCGATCAGAAGAAAATCGGCGAAGTCGTACAGGCCGCCGCCGTCGGCTCGCTGGGCAAATGGGAGGTCAGGCAGGTGGCGCTCATCAAGAGTGATCTCAAGCCCAGCGGCGCGGAGTACACCATTCTGGCTGAAGCGCCGTTGAGCGGAAAGTAAGACCCGCCGGGCGGTGACGATCGATCAGGTCTGGTTGAGGAAGCATGTTTCTCGATCGGGTTGAGGCTGGACGGCGACTGGCTGAAGCGCTGCTGACGGTGCGCGATCAGCCGGATCCGATCGTCGTGCTGGCGATTCCGCGCGGCGGCGTCATTGTTGCACGGGAAGTGGCGCAGGCCTTACACGCCCCGATCGACATTTGCCTGACTCACAAGATCGGCGCGCCGGGCAACCCGGAGCTCGCTATCGGGGCCATCGCCGACGATGGCCTGACCGTGTTCGATGAACCGTTAATCCAGGCCTTGCAAATTCCCCGGCAATACCTGGAGGCTGAGACTCAATTCTGGAAGATAGAATTGGCGCGTCGGGCCGAGGTCTATCGTGCTGGCCGCCCGCGTGTACGAGTGAAAGATTGCGTGGCGCTGGTGATCGACGATGGGGTAGCGACCGGCTCGACCTTGATCGCCGCACTGCGTTCTACTCGCGCAGCAGGCGCTCAAACGCTGATCGCCGCCGTGCCGGTGGGGCCGCGTGACACGATCGAGCGCGTGTTAAGCCGGGAAGCCGATCGTGTGGAGTGTTTGCACGCGCCTTACGACTTCCATGCGGTCGGTACGTTCTATCGGTATTTCGAGCAGGTTAGCGATGAGGAAGTGATCGCGGCACTACACAATTAATACGGATTCTCTCCCTCCCTCGGCCTCGCATTTTCTCTAGCGGTTGTTCAATCCTCGTAGTGGTCTGGTCAGCAGCCAGGTGATGATAAAAGCCAATAATGCGATGGCGATGGCGCCGGTGAGTTGCGCCGTAAACTGACCGGGATCGTTGGGCAGGTTCGCCCCGGCGATAAGCCCCGTAACACCTTGCCCGGATACGCCCAGATACTCATTCACTCCCACGTTATTCCAGGGGCTGCCATACATTCCATTGGCGAAGAGCCCCACCACCAATAATGACCACACGCCTCCCAGTGCAGCGGTAGCGACTGCCCCGCTGCCATCTTCGTAGCGTAGCCAGCGTTCGACCGCAACCGAACCGAAAGCGATCAGTAGTCCGCCGATTGCACCCGTCACCAAGGCGGACCAGGTGGGGGCAAAGGGCGCCAGCGGCGTCGAGACGATGAGGCCGCCGATAACGCCGCGCGTGGCCAGCGGAATGTTGGGCTTGCCGCTGAAGAACCAACCGAAAAACAAGGCCACGATCGTCGCTGCCGCCGCGCCGCTGAGGGTGTTCGCCATGACGAGGCTGAGATCGATCGAAGGAATCGTTTTCACGATCGGATTGGTGACGATCCACAGCAGCCAGCCGACCAGGAACAACAGTGCGCCGGAGATCGATCGGGCCGGGCCGACAAGGGCAGAAGACTCGGCGTCGCTTGAAATAGCTTCAACTGGGCGTTTGAGGCGCAATGCCAGCAAGGCGGCCAGCGTCACGAATCCGGCAGCCAGGAAGGACGAAGTGCTGCCGCCCGGATCGATCAAGCCATGACCGAGTTTGGCATCCAGGCCCAGCGTGGAGAGCCAACCGCCGCCCCACGACCAGGCTCCCGCCAACGGAATGATGAAACCGGCGGTGAGGATGCTGATCGCGGCAATGATGCCCGATCGGACTCGGCCCGCCAGCGCGAGGCCGGGCAGGAGCGCTGCTGCGATGACGACGGGCAGTTGGTGCAGAAACAGGGTGAAGACCAGCGCGGTATCGCCGGGCAGAGTGGATTCGACTTGCAGCAGAAACCCTTCCAGACCCATCATCCCCCAACTGCCGGTGGTGCTGCTGACGGGCGACCACATCCGATCGAGTCCGCGCAAGCCGGCGGGCACATCGGGCCGCAGACCGATGCCGCCAAATTGCAGTGCGAAGCCGCAGACGGCGTATGCCAAGATCGCAGCCGTGCTGACGAGCAGCGCGGTGACGGCGTAATCGCGGACACGTGCGCTATCCCACGCACCCCAGGTCACAAGGATTAATCCCAACGGCAGGAGATACGCTAACAAGAGTGGTCCCAGGTCCATGAGCGTTCCAAAAGTGAAGTGGGCCGAATAATCCGCCAGCCCGCGAATTCACACCGTCCTGCAAGCATGTCTTCGCGGGCTGATCATACCAGAGGCGACAGGCAAGTCAAATCATGCTAAGATTCGCCAGCGTGAGCGAAAGAAACCGGGTTTCTACGTTTTGGTTGTGCGTTCTCCAAATTGGAGAAATCCGATTTCTAGTCCTTGAGTTGCTGTGAAGACCGGGAGCGATCAACCTCAAGCAGGTGGAGCATGCTGCGTCCGAAGATTGTAGTCGTGGGCAGTTCCAATACCGATATGGTGGTGCGTTCCGCGCATTTGCCTGCGCGGGGTGAAACAGTGCTGGGCGAGAAGTTCAGCATGACGGCCGGCGGCAAAGGCGCGAATCAAGCGGTGGCCGCGGCGCGCTTGGGCGCGGAGGTCACGTTCGTGGCGCGCTTGGGCTGTGACCTGTTTGGCGAGCAGTCGTTGGCAAGGTATCAAGCGGAAGTCATCCAGACGGATTACATCGTGCGTGATGCTGAAGAAGCCTCTGGCATAGCGTTGATCGTCGTCGATGCGGCCGCCGAGAATATCATCGCCGTGGCGCCCGGCGCGAATGGGCGCTTGTCGTCCGCAGATGTGCGCGCGGCTGAACCCGCGATCAAAGAAGCCGTTGCGGTGTTGTTGCAATTGGAAATTCCTCTGGAGGCCGTGCGGGCCGCGATCGATCTGGCGAAGCACCACCACGTACGCGTGATCTTGAATCCCGCTCCCGCGCAGGCGTTGCCCGCTGACCTGCTGCGCGGAGTTGATGTGTTGACGCCCAATGAGAATGAAGCCGCAAGATTGATCGGCGAGCACGTTGATCTGGAGTGGGAAGCGTTGGCCGCGTGCGGGCCGGGCAGCGTCGTCATGACCCGTGGCGCAGCGGGCTGCCAGGTGTTGGCGGCCGGGAAGCGGCAACTCGTGCCCGGTTTTCACGTTGAGGCAGTGGACACCACCGGGGCAGGAGATTGTTTCAACGGCGCTCTGGCTGTGGCACTGGCGCGCGGCTTGAAGCTGGTGGAGGCGGCGCGCTATGCCAATGCCGCCGGTGCGCTAGCCGTGACACGCTTCGGAGCGCAAACAGCTCTGCCAACGGATGAGGAGGTGCAAGAGTTTTTGCGGGTACATCGGCGGAGATAAGCTGCCCACGAGGCGCGACAACGTCACTGTACTGCGATACTGCACTTACGACACTTGGATTGTGACGCGGATAGAGTCGTGCCGCCATTTACTTTGCGCCTTGGCGAACAAGTAACGCAGCCAGTTCTGTGTACCCAAAGTGTTGCTTGGCTAAATCCAACGGCGTTTCGTTGTTGTCGGTTCGTGCCTGTAAGTCTGCTCCCGCGCCGATAAGCACTTCGGCGGTTCTGAGATGATCGCTAAGTTTATCCCGCGTGATGTTTCCATATACTGCATAGTGAAGTGGGACCTTACCGTAGATGTCACTCTCGTTCACATCTGCGCCATGGTTGATAAGTAACTTGGCCACTTCGTACTGACCATAGGCTGCGGCCACAAGTAAAGGTGTTTGCCTTCGCCGATCCTTGGCGTTCACGTTTGCGCCATGGTCAAGTAACATCCTGCATTGGGCGACCATACCATCCTCTGCAACTTCGTGCAAGGGAGTCCTGCCTTCATTGTTGCAGATGTTTACGTCTGCACCAGCATTCAGCAGTAGGTTCATTATCTCTGGAAACTCCACTGCCAGAAATAGTGGGGTCTCACCTCGTCCATTTTGAGCGTTTACGTCAGCACCTTGTTGGATCAGGCTGCATGCAACATCCAGGTTACTTTCTAACAGTGCCTCTTGAAGTGGTGTGTCGTTCATTTTGTCCATAGCATGGGAGAGGGCACAACAAATGATTCACTGCGACGCAATACACTCTGCGCGCTGCTTGATGCCCAGCAGCATCTTGCGCGACATGATGAACGCGCCGGGCTCCAGAAAGGCGCGCATGAAGATGAAGTTCTGCATGCTGGGATTCCAGTCGGCCAGCCAGCGTTCGATCACGCGGGTGGTAAGATGATCAATCGGTTCCAGGTGCCAGCCCCACACCACGTTAAAGAAATCGCCGGGCCGCAGTCCAGGCAGGCCGTTGGGATCAGTGCGGGTATCGCCATGCAGTACCAGCGTGCGCGGCGCAGCAGCGATGGCGACCGGAAGGCCAAAGCCACCCTGCGCTAACGGAACTTGATCGCCCACTTTCAGATCCTGAAATTCCGGTAAAACCCGATCGGTGTTGTGGATGTCGGCCCCTAATGCATTCTCGATGAACTCGTAACTGTAGAAACCGCCGCGTCCCTGGCCGATCTGCACCAACCACGGCCACACCTGCTCGCTGGGCGCTTCGATGGTGATGGCGTGCGTGGCGCACAGCTGCGCACGCGGGACCAGCTCGTCACCGGGCAGCGCGCGATCGGCCTCGTCATCGATGGTGCCCCAGTGCAAGTGCCAGGGACGAATGGCATAAGTATAGAGTGCCGCGGCGCTGGCCGCCCAGCCGATGGTGTTGACGGCAACCTTTAAGAGTGAAGAGCGTTTGGGCATGTTGTTGTTCCGGCAAGTCCGCGCCCGCCAGGCTTCTGCTTATAGCTGGGCGACGTTGGAATGGGAGGCGCGGTGCGTGATGAGCCAGGCCTGACTGCTGAGCGGCGAACGATCCCCCTTCAGTTTTACGCGCTCGTAAGAACCGTCGGGCATGAGGCGGCGCGCTTTCACCGAGTCGTTCAAGTACACGTCCAGGATATCATCGCGCAAGGACCGGATGAGATCAGGATCTTCGATGGGGAAGAGGACTTCCACGCGATGATCGATATTGCGCGGCATCAGATCGGCGCTGCCCACATAGATCTCTTCCTGGCCGTTGTTGTGGAAGTAGTAGACACGACTGTGTTCCAGAAAGCGGCCCACGACGCTGATCACGCGGATGTTCTCGCTGACATCGGGAATGCCGGGCCGCAGGCAGCAGATGCTGCGCACCAATAGATCGACCTTGACGCCGGCCTGGGAAGCGGCGTAGAGCAGTTGGATCATCGGTTTGTCGACCAGCGCGTTCATCTTGAAGATGAGCTGGCCGTTCTTGTGTTTGCGCTGGTTCTCGATCTCGCGCAGGATCAGCTCGGTCATGCGGGCGCGCAGATTGATGGGGGCGACCAGCAGCTTGCGATAGTCGGTCTTCAACGAGTAGCCGGTGAGATAGTTGAACAGATCGGTGGCATCGGCTCCAATCGCTTCATCCACGGTAAAGAAGCCGATGTCGGTATACAGCGTGGCCGTGACGGCATTGTAGTTGCCGGTCGCCAGATGCACATAGCGGCGGATGCCGTCGCCCTCTTTGCGCACGACCATGGCGATCTTGGAATGTGTTTTCAGGCCCAATAGGCCGTAAACCACGTGCACGCCCTCAGATTCCAAACGGCGGGCCCAGCCGATGTTGCTTTCTTCGTCGAAGCGCGCTTTCAGTTCCACCAGCACGGCCACCTGTTTGTTGTTCTCGCTGGCTTCCAACAAGGCTTCCACCACCGGCGAGTTGCGGCCCACCCGATACAGCGTTTGCTTAATGGCAAGCACATCGGGATCGCGGGCCCCGGCGCGCAGAAAATCGACCACGGGCTTGAACGAATCGTAGGGATGGTGCAGCAGAATGTCCTGCCGCCGGATCGCACCGAAGATGTCTCCGGTGTACGATTTGTTCTTCAGCG
>JAUQXC010000867.1 GCA_030834825.1 Thermoflexales bacterium | reverse complement strand
CAACCGCCAATCTTTCCTCGGTGGAAAATTCGTAGTATGACATCAACGCCGGCTGTTCGATCAACGTTTCGACCCCACCCAGACTGGGTGCAATCGTGGGGATCTGGAGCGCGTCGATAAAGCGACTGGTCGCGGCCAGATCACCGCGCACTTCAAAGGTGACGACACCGCCACAGCCGCTCATCTGCCGGGCGGCCACCGCGTGATCGGGATGCGAGGCCAATCCCGGATACCAGACCCGCTCGATGGCAGGGTGTGCTTCCAGGAAGGCCGCCACTCGCTCGGCGGTTTCATTTTGACGCTGGACGCGCAGCGCCAGGGTCTTTAAGCCGCGTAGCAGCAAATAAGCGTTATGCGGATCGAGCACTGCGCCGAACATCCACAGTTGCTGGCGTAGTAAAGCGATGAGGGCTTCACTACCGGCGATGGAGCCTGCCAGAAGATCATTGTGGCCGCCCAAATACTTTGTCGCGGAGTGCAACACCAGATCGATGCCGAATTCGATCGGCCGTTGATTGATCGGCGTGGCGAAGGTCGCATCGATCAAGGTCTTCACACCATGTCGCCGGCCGATGTCGGCCACCCGCTCCAGGTCGAGCACACGCAGATACGGGTTCGTCGGCGATTCAGAAATCAACAGCCGGGTGTTGGGCTGCAACGCTGCTTCCAGGGCGTCGTAATCACCCGCCTGCACCACCGTCGCTGCGACGTGATAACGCTTGAGGAACTGGGTACAGAACTGGCGCGTGCGGCGATAGGCATCATTGGTAATGACGAGATGTGAGCCGCTGGACATGAACGACAATAAGACCAGCGTTACCGCCGCCATGCCAGACGAAAACAGCAGCGCAGCTTCGGCGCTATCCAGCGCCGCGAGTTTGGCTTCGGCTTCGGCGACAGTGGGATTGCCGTAACGGCCATATTCACTGCGCTCCTGCGCGCCACCCCAAAGGCGCGCTTCCATGAACCCGCATAGATCGGCTGTGTTTTCAAAAGTGTAGGTCGCTGTCTGCACCACAGGGGTGGTCAATGAATGGTGCGCGTTGGTCCGCTTCGATCCACCGTGCACAGCGCGCGTCGCTAGACCAGAACCAGGCGCCAAACCAATCGGGAGGACGGGCGGCCGTGTGTTGGTTTCAACAGGATATGTGGTCATCGATCATCTCTCCTGGGTAACGCCTTCCGGCTTGCACTCCAACTGCGAAGCGCAAGGGAGCGTTTATGGTTCCAGAGAGATCAGAGGAGGCCCGGTTCCCAAAAAGAAAACCTCTTCCTGATGAGAAGAGGTTCATTGAAAAGACTGCGTCAACTGTCCTCTCATCTTCCAGAAGTCTTCTGCCGGAATTGGCACCTTGCTGTCGGTCGCTGTACGACCTTAGGCAGGTTGTCGAGGCATCATCGGGCCGGTCCCTCCGCCTCTCTGGATAAGAGTTTTGATATTCAGTTATGCAGCGGCAGTTTAGCAGAAGCGCTGTGCTGCGTCAACAGGCAAATTGGACAAGGAGACACAACCGGCCTACAACAAACTGCACGATTTGTGCGGCTTGTTACAAAAAAAGCGGGCTTCCTGTCGTGAGACAGGAAGCCCGTCCTCCCTGGTTTGATCAACAACCAATTTAAGCGTCGTAGTACAGATAGAACTCGTAGGGATGCGGGCGCAGGCGGATGGGATCAACCTCGCGCATAATCTTGTATTCGATCCAGGTATTGATCACGTCTTGTGTGAACACATCGCCCGCCAGTAGGAATTTGTGATCGGCTTCCAGCGCTTTGAGCGCTTCTGGCAGCGAGCCGGGCACCTGCTTGATATGGCCGTTCTTGTGCTCGAAGATGTCGTAGTCCGCCGGTTGTCCCGGATCGATCTTGTTCTGAATGCCGTCGAGACCAGCCAACAGCATGGCGCTGAATGCCAGATACGGATTGCAGGTGGGATCGGGACAGCGGAATTCCAAACGCTTGGCCTTGGGATTGTCGGAATACATGGGAATGCGCACGGCGGCCGATCGATTGCGGCTGGAATAAGCCAGATTGACGGGAGCTTCATAACCCGGCACCAGGCGGTGGTACGAGTTCACCGATGGCGAGGTAATCGCCAGCAAGGCTGGAGCGTGCTTCAACAAACCGCCAATGTACCACTTGGCCAGTTGGCTTAGGCCCGCATAGCCCGCTGGATCGGCCATCAATGTCGAACCGTCCTTCCACAGCGACTGGTGCACGTGCATCCCGGAACCATTATCACCGAACAGCGGCTTGGGCATGAACGTGGCAGTCTTGCCATATTCGCGGGCCACATTCTTGATGACGTACTTGTACATCAATAGGTGATCGGCCATTTCGACCAGCGTGCCGAAGCGCATATCGATCTCGCACTGGCCGGCGGTGGCGACTTCGTGGTGATGCACTTCCACCGGGACGCCGGCGGCGATGAGGCGCAGGATGACATCCGAGCGGAAGTCCTGCAGTTGATCGGCAGGCGCAACGGGGAAGTAGCCTTCCTTCCAGCGGGGGCGATGGCCCAGGTTGGGCGTGCCGCCGTCCTTGCCGCTGTTCCAGATGCCTTCTTCGGAATCGATGAAGTAATACCCGCTGTACTGATTCTGATCGAAGCGCACGCTGTCGAAGATGAAGAACTCTGCTTCGGGTCCCCAGTACGACACATCGGCGATGCCCGTCTTCTTCAGGTACTCTTCAGCCTTGTGTGCAATGTTGCGCGGGTCGCGGCTGTACGGCTCGTGGGTGAGCGGATCGACGACGTCGCAGATCAGCGACAACGTGGGAATCTTGCAGACCGGATCGACCACGACGCTGTTCGGATCGGGCAGCAGCAACATGTCCGATTCGTGAATCTGCTGGAAGCCGCGAATGCTCGAACCGTCGAAGCCCAGACCTTCGGCGAAAATGTCTTCGCTGAGTTCCTCGACGGGGATGCTGAAGTGCTGCCACGTACCGGGCAGGTCCACGAACTTCACATCGACGATCTTGACGCCTTGATCCTTGGCGAACTTCACCGCGTCTTTAGGTGAGGTGCCGGTTTTGACGATGGCTGACATGATTATGCTCCTTTACTAATGATGACTGATAAATGGAGGACAAGCGCGGGGCCTGCCCCTACGATAGCATCTGACGCGCTAAAGCGATTCCGAAAATCATCAACGCTGCGCCACAAACGAAGTTGATCGTGCGGAATAGATTCGGATG
>JAUQXC010000866.1 GCA_030834825.1 Thermoflexales bacterium | reverse complement strand
TTCACTGTAGCATCAGCGTAACTAGAATCATTGTAAATACCACCGCCATTTCTAGCCGAGTTTCCACTAAAGGTGCTGTAATCTATTGTCACCAAATTGTCCTCATAGTAGTCGCCCAGGCTGTAGACACCGCCGCCCGCGCTAGCCGAGTTGCTACTGAGGGTGCTGTGGCTTATCGTCAGCGCATTGGTGCTATAGATTCCACCACCGCTAGGGCCAGCGAAGTTTCCACTCAGGGTGCTATGCTCTACGAGCACATGTACTTGGTTGTAGACGCCGCCACCGAAATGTGAAGCAGTGTTATTTCTCAAAGTACTGTTGACCAAGGTGGTGAGACTGTTGAAAAGTCCCTCAATGCAAATACCGCCGCCGTCACTGCCACTGTCATTGTCAGCCAATAGGACATTAGTCAAAACATTATTAAAACCACTCAAGTACACCCCGCCGCCACAGGATGATGTGCAGTGATTGTTTTGAAACGCCACGTTAGTCAGGTAAGCATTAGCCCAGAAAGATGCGCCACCACCAAAACCCGTTGAGGTATTGCTAACAAACTGGGTATCGGTCATTACGACCTCGTCAAACGCCATCAATCCACCCCCATCGCAATTAGGAGAGGTGCAGCGATTACGCTGGAAGACACCGCCAGAAATGTGGGCATCTAGCATGAGGGCCCCACCAGAACGAGAATATGCAGCGTTACTCAGGAACTGGGTATCGATCATTAACAAATGGACTGTATATAATCCACCACCAGACCCATAAGTGCTTATGTTGTTCTGGAAGACACCACCCCGCAAGTCGGAATTAATGGCATATGCTCCTCCTCCTTCATACACCGCGGTATTGCTCAAGATCTCGGTATTAGTCATCACCACGCTGGATGTGTACAATCCGCCGCCACGGTTGCCGGCAGCGTTACTGATGATTTTCACGTTTGCCAACGATACATCGCCAGAGCCAGCCCACAATCCTCCGCCATTAGTCACAGCAGTGTTACTTACAACCTGCCCACCTTCCAACGTTATATAGCCCATGTCGGAATATAGCCCACCACCATATTGTGCGGTGTTGTGAGTAATCGTACTGACGCCGGTCTGGACGAAAGTAGCAAGGTATGTTTCAACATACACGCCGCCACCTTCGCTGGCGACATTGGCTGCAATCTGCCCGCCTGATAACGTTGCACTGCCAAGCTGCCAGTTCCCTCGAATATATACCCCGCCTCCGTAGTTGGTAGCCGTGTTGCTGATGATTTCCCCGCCGTCTATCAGGGCATTGCCGGAATCAATACCTACTCCGCCGCCGCGTTCCGCCGTATTGCTAACAACCATCCCGGCATTTAGCAGCAAATTGCCGCCGGATGAGATGAACACTCCCCCTCCCCAGCCAGAAGAAGAAGCCGCATTGCCAATGACCTGTCCACCATTCAAGGTCATGCTGCCGGAATTAATGTACACGGCACCGCCATTGAAAGCGGTGTTAAGAGCCATGGCACCCCCCGTCTGGGTGAAATTAGCATCGAATTGGTTAATGTACACCCCACCCCCGCCAGAAGAGGCTGTATTGCTAATGATCTGTCCACCATTTAACGTCACGTCGCCTGACTGGATAAATATTCCACCACCCATACGCGATGTGTTACTGCGGATCTGCTCGCCATTCAACGTCACGCTGCCGGAGTAGACGTGGATTCCACCACCTTCCGAGGAAGCATCGTTGCCGCGGACTTCCCCATCGTTGAACATCACGTTGCCCGAGGAGAGAAATACTCCACCGCCATACGCAGCAGTATTGCTGAGGACGTTGACGCGAGTCAGTGTTAACACTCCTCCATCGTAGCCATAATAAATTCCGCCGCCATAGAGACTTGCCGCATCTCCCTGGGCCACCGTTAGGTCAGCCAACTCCACTGCGCCGCTGCCGATGTTGAATATACGAGAAGTGCCGTTGCCACTGATGGTTAACCGGGTCGCGCCAGGACCAACGACAGTGATATCACGAGAAATCAAGATCTCGCCACTGGTGAGGGTGATGGCCGCCGGATAGATGAGATTGAAGTTGATCGTGTCGCCAGAATAAGCATCGGCCACCGCTTGCCGCAGCGATCCGGGACCACTGTCATTGGTGTTGGTAACTGTGAGAGTGGCATTAGGTGCATGATGCGTCGTTGAACCGACGGGGTTTGCCAGGACCGGCAGGGTCATCAAGCCCAACAAACTAACCATCACAAGGACAACAACTCGCCACATATAACGTTGGGGCAATGAAAACATGCTAGACTCCTTTCCCAAGTCGCAATAGATTGCTGTCGTTGACTAGAGCGCATGCAGGTTGATTGAGGTTTTTGTGAAAGTAGATACCTTCGCAGATTCTAGCGCGAAATGGGGTGTTACACAATTGAGTTGTGGGATAGGCCAAAGGCACTTGTCCAGATAGATTGAATTGGACGTTGCTGAAGTTGGAAAACGTCGCGGCCAACAAAAAACGGCTCACCAAAGTGAACCGTTTCAGTGGGCGATACAGGGCTCGAACCTGCGACCTCACGGATGTCAACCGTGTGCTCTAACCAGCTGAGCTAACCGCCCGTGTGGCAAGTATTATACGCATCTCCGCAATTTGGTCAAACTCCCCTCTCCTGAGCGCAATTTGTCTCTCAGGAGAGGGGTTGGGGGTGAGGTCAGAGGCGAGGGTTACGTTGACGTGACCCCCTCACTATGCTAACATACCGCCGAGGTTAGACTTGGAGATTCGCTCTTGACCACTTCCATCGCTTCGACTCCGCGCGTGCGCCACAAGCGCTGGGTGATCGCGCCGCTCGCACCCGCCGATCACTTGCAGCGTTTTCCCGACATTGCACCGCTCGTCGTGCAGATTCTTTACAATCGCGGCATTACCGATCCCGACGAGATGGCGGCTTTCCTGCAAGCCGATCGGCCCACCTCGACCACCGATCTCTTCCGCATGGTCGGCATGAACCGCACCGTCGATCGCATTCGCCGCGCAATCAAGGCCGCCGAACCCATTGCCATCTACGGCGACTACGATGTCGACGGCGTGACGGCCACGGCGCTGTTGGTGCAGACCCTGGCCGCCTTTGGCGCCAACGTGCGCCCCTACATTCCGCACCGCGCCGATGAAGGCTATGGCCTCAACGTCGAAGCGCTGCAGCACCTCAAGGACGACGGCGTGCGGTTGGTCATCACGGTGGATTGCGGCGTGCGCTCGCTGGCCGAAGTCGCCTTCGCCAAGGCGATCGGGCTGGATTTGATCGTCAGCGATCATCACATGCCGCTGGAAGATCTCCCCGACACCTACGCGCTGATCAATCCCAAACAGCCCGCTTGTCCCTACCCGTTCAAAGAGCTCGCCGGAGTCGGGCTGGCCTTCAAGATCGCGCAGGCACTGCTGTTGGTTAACATCAAAAATGACGACGTCCCGGTCTCGCTCACCGAGGACGATCTCCTCGATCTCGTCGCGCTGGGCACTGTGGCCGATCTCGCTCCGTTGCTGGGCGAAAATCGGCTCCTGGTCGCGCGTGGCCTGCAGCAATTGCGCCGCACCCGACGCCCCGGCCTGCGGGCCTTGCTCAACTTCAGCGGCTCCAAAACCATCGACACCAGCACCATCGGCTTTGCCCTAGGCCCACGTCTGAACGCCGCCGGCCGACTGGATCACGCCCTCAACGCTTATGATTTGCTGATGACAACCGAGCCGGCCGTGGCCGATCGCATCGCGCTCGATCTGGATTCACGCAATCGCGATCGACAGGCCCTCACCCGCGAATTGTCCGACAAGGCGCGCGAGATCGTCCTGACACATACCACCGAAGCGGCGCTGCTGTTCGCCGCCGACCCGTCCTTCAATTCCGGTGTGGTCGGCCTGGTGGCCAGCCGCCTGACCGAGGAGTTCTATCGCCCGTCGGTCGTGATCGAACGCGGGCCGCAGGAGAGTCGTGGCTCGTGCCGCAGCATTCCCGAGTTTCACATCACGCAGGCACTGGATGAATGCCGCGAGTTGTTCGTGCGGCACGGCGGGCATGCAGCGGCCGCCGGGTTCACCATCGAGACGGCGAAGCTGGAGGCCCTCGCGCAGCGTTTGTCCGAAATCGCGCAACGTGTCCTGGGCGGACAAGAGCTGCTACCCACGCTCGCGGTCGATGCGGTGCTGCATTTGCACAAACTCAAAACCGATCTATTCCACGCGCTGAAACAACTGGAACCGCACGGCTACGCCAATCCCACACCGGTCTTTGCCTCACGCGGTGTCAGCATCGTGGAACTGCGCACGGTGGGCATGGAGGGCGCACACCTAAAAATGAAAGTGGGCGACGGCGGCACGGTCTTCGACGCCATCGGCTTCAAGTTCGGTTCCATGGCCGAGCGCCTTGCGCGCGGCGACAAGCTGGACATCGCCTACACCTTTGAAGAAAACGAATGGAACGGCGAGCGGAAGTATCAACTGAACATCAAAGACATCAAATACGCGGATAAGTAAAATGGACTGCTTAATGCGTACTGCGTGAACAACACGCCCGCCCAGCATCTTACCAACAACCAGCCACCCACGACCACCATGAAAATTCTTGTCACCGGCGCCGCCGGCTTTATTGGAAGTCATGTCGCTGAAGCGCTGCTCAAACGCGGCGATGAAGTGATCGGCCTGGACAACTTCGCGCCGAATTATTCTCGCGTCCGTAAAGAAGCGAATCTCAGAGAATACGCGGGGCACGAGCGTTTCAAGTTCGTCGAAGCCGACCTCCGCGACGCGCAGGCCATGCGCGATCTACTCGAGTGGCAGAAGTTCGATCGGGTGATGCATCTGGCCGCCATGGGCAATGTGCGTTATTCGGTCGAGCATGCTCAAGAGTACACGGCGGTCAACATCGCTGGCACGGTCAATCTACTGGAAGCGGCGCGACTCAGCGGCACGCGCTATTTTGTGTTCGCGTCTACGTCATCGGTCTATGGCAATGCGCCCATTCCCTTCGTCGAAACCGCAGCGGTGGCGCAGCCGTTAGCGCCCTACCCGGCGACCAAAATCGCTTGCGAAGTCATGGCGCACACGTATCATGTGGCCTTCGGGATGAAATGTACGGGTCTGCGCTTCTTCAATGTGTACGGCCCCCGTGGCCGGCCCGATATGATGCCCTATGAATTCACACGCAAAATCACGGCGGGCGAGACGTTGCGCATCTTCGCCGAGGGTCGTCCGCAGCGCGATTGGACTTTCATCGACGACAATCTCAGCGGCGTCATCGCCGCCATCGATGCCGGCTGTGATTATGAGATTTTCAACCTGGGGCGCGGTCAGCCGATCGGATTGTCACGCTTCATTGAGATCATCGAAGGGCTCGTGGGGCGCAAGGCCAACATCGAGCTGGCGCCGCTGCCGCCCACCGAACCGCTGATCACGTACGCTAATGTCGAGAAGGCCGAACGCCTGCTCGACTATCATCCCAAGATTTCAATCGAAGAAGGATTGAGTAGATTCTATGAATGGTATCGTCAAGCCACGCACTAGACTTCGTCGGGGCGAGCGATTCATCGCCCCGATATTTTTTGCAGTGATCATGGCCTTACTGGCAGCCCAACTGCAAGTCACCGCGCAGACCACACCCGATTGGCGCTTCGGCGCGGTCGAGGCTTTCCGCTCGCCCAATGATGCGCGCGAACTCAATCTGGGCTGGGAACGCATTCTGTTTTACTGGTCGGAAATGCAGCCCAGCGGCCCCGACGACTGGAACATCTTTCATGTCGAGGACGGTTGGATCTCGACGGCGGCTGCGCAGGGGCGACAGGTGATCGGGTTGTTGGAGAACACGCCACGTTGGGCCACCGATGGCGCGAATCAGATCGGCGTGCCGCGCGGCCTCGAGCTGCCCGTCGACGATCCCAACAATCTGTGGGCGGCCTTTGTGCGCAAAGTGGTCAAGCGATACGCGGGCCGCATCGATCATTGGATCATCTGGAACGAGCCGGACATCGAACCGCCCGACGATGGCATTCAATGGGGGGGCACGGTCGCCGATTACTATCAGCTGGTGAAGGTCGCCTATCTCGCTGCCAAGCTGGAGAATCCCAATGCAGTGATTCATCTGGCGGGCCTCACCTGGCATCACGATGTGGTGCACAAACGCGTGCCTTATTTGCAGCGCTTCATCAACGAAGCCAAGAAAGATCCCACAGCGGCGGCTAACAATTACTATTTTGACGTAGGCACCTTTCACGTCTATCTCACCACCGATTCGGTGTATGACATCCTGCAAGCGTTGTACGGCGTGCTGCGCCGCAACGGCCTGAAGCACCCTATCTGGATCAACGAAACGAACTCGCCGCCGTCGCACGATCCGCTCAATCCATGGCGCGCGCCGACATTCGTCACTTCGCTCGATCAACAGGCCGATTTTCTGATTCACGCCTTTGCCTTGGGTCTGGCCGGTGGCGCGCAGCGCATCGCCGTTTACAAGTTGATTGACATTCCGGCGTATCCAGAAGGCCATCCGGCTTTCGGCCTGGTGCGCGCCGATAGTACGCGGCGGCCTGCCTATGAGGCCATGAAAGTCATCACGACTTACTTCCGCAATACTCGCTCCGCAAAGCTGGTGCGCACTGGCTCGACCGAGGTCGTCACGCTCGATCGGAATGGGGCGACCACGCGCGTGGCCTGGGCACGCGGCAATACCAGCGCCAACATCACGCTACCTGCGTTTGCCGATGAAGGCTTGATCGTGGCGCTCGATGGATCGACGCACTCCATCAAGGCTGTCAATGGGCAATACAAGCTCACGCTGCCCGGAGCCAAGTGCGACGATCCTAATTACAGTTGCCGCGTGGGCGGCCACCCGATCGTATTGGTGGAAAACGAAGTGACCGATCCATCTACTGCGGCCACCATCCAGGTGAGCACCGCCACACCACCACCCGAAGCAGCAACCACGACGGCCGGCGAGACAGCGACCAGCGTGCCGACCGACACACCCACTCCTTCGGCGACACCGTGTCCGGACTGCACGCCGACGCCCACGTCCACGCCGCGTCCGAGCGACACACCGACTCCCACAGAAACCCTCACGGCCACTCTGACGAGCCAACCGAGCGAGACACCGGCATCCACGGCGACTTCACAACCGACAGCGACCTTGACACCCACGCCGGTGGTCATCGCGCAGAAGAACCCGATGCCGACTTTCATTCCGACGCGCGCCCTGTCTACGGCGGCTGACGGTCCACCGGCCGAGCTCATCGTGCCGGGTCTGGCGGCGAGTGTTGCAGTTGTCGTCGGAGCGCTGGGTCTCTATCTCTCACGCAAGAAAAAGTAACGTGACGTGTCCCGTTTTCCCACAACCTTAAGGGTCTTCTTTCTGGCGTTTGTGGTTTACGCCCTGAGCGCACAGGTGTGGACGCAGGCGATTTCGCTCGCGCCGCACTACGTCTATCTGGCGCAGTCATTGCTGCACGGTCACGTCGATCTGATCCAACTCCCGCCCACTACCTACGATCT
>JAUQXC010000865.1 GCA_030834825.1 Thermoflexales bacterium | reverse complement strand
TCCGCTTCAACCTCGGGATAATCGGTTACGGCGCGGCGCCCCAACATCCGATCGAGCAGTGAACCGCCGCTGCCCGTGAGCAAGCGCTTGCTGACCGTGGCCGCCGACAGCGGCGTGCTGACCGCCATGATGCGGTCGATCCGGTCGGGATACCGCTCGGCAAAGAGCAGCGCGACGGCAGCGCCCATGGCATGGCCGACGATGGAAGCCTTCATGACACCCAACTCTTCCATGAAGAGATCCAATTGGGCCACGTAAGCCTCCAGGCTATAGCGTTGCGGATTCCGATCGGAATCGCCGAAGCCCCACATATCAAAGGCATATGTGCGGAAGCGATCCGACAGGTTATCCATCGTCGGCATCCAGTAGCGCCAGGAACCCAGCCAGCCGTGCAGAAAGACCAGCGGGCGCCCTCGCCCCAGTACTTCGTAATGAACTAAACCTTCATCCAGAATGATAGCACTCACGAACGAACATCTCCACGACAAAGCGATCTAGTACGACTTCGAACGACCCAACCACTCAACGGGCGGCGCGCCGGGCCGCCACCCGATCGAGCACAGCCTGAACCTGCTTGACCAGCTCATCGGGTGCAAAGGGCTTCAAAATATATTCCTCTGCCCCGGACTCCAACCCCGTCTGAATCTCGCTTTCCTGCCCCTTCGCCGATAAGAACACTACCGGGATGTCGCGCAACTCCGGCATGGATTTCATCTGGCGGCAGGCCTCATACCCCGTCATCTTCGGCATGCGCACATCCATCAAGATCAAATCGGGCCGCTCTTTCTGAGCCTGTTCCACCGCCTCAGCGCCGTTAGCGGCCTGCACCACGGTAAAACCGCCAAACTGCAAGCTGAAGTTCACCAGCTCGCGAATATCACGTTCATCTTCAGCAATGAGAATCTTGCTCATAGCATCATCCTCGTCCGCGTGCTCAATTTCTCGACTTCGACGCTGCGCGGATGCAGCGCGGAAGCAGCGGCCGGCCAGCACACCTTTAGCCTTGACCGGCCGGCTCGACCAGTGCCCGATTCGTCACCAGCACACCGATTTCATACACCAACTCATCCACGGCAAACGGCTTGGTCATGAAGCGCGCCGCCCCCAGCGACAACAGCTTCTGCTGTTTCAATTCGTCGTCTGTCAGGCTGCCGGTGATGATCACTACTGGAATATCGGATGTCTCCGGCACGCCCTTCAGGCGTTGCAGCACTTCATAACCGTCCAGCCCCGGCAGCTTGAGATCGAGCAAGATCAAATTAGGACGTTCCTGCCGCGCCAGCGTCAACGCGCGTTTGCCGCTGGAGGTCAAGACCACGGTGAAGCCGCGCTGCTCCAACGCGGCCTGCAGCAAATCGCGCGTATCCCGATCGTCGTCCACCACCAGCACTTTGCCGGGGACCTGCAGGATACGGTTGACCGACGCGACCAACCGCTGCGGATCGATCGGCTTGGTCAGGTAATCCACGGCGCCCAGCCGCAAGCCTTCTCTTTGATCGCCCATGACCGAGACAATCACGACGGGAATATCATTCGTCATGGGATCGTTCTTCAACTGCTGCAGCAATTCAAAGCCGTCAGCGTCCGGCAGGTAGATGTCGAGCGTAATCAGATTGGGCTTGTTGGCGCGCGCCTTCTCCAACGCTTCCTTGGCCCGTCCCGCGATACTGACCTGGTAGCCATGGCTGACCAAATGCCGGCCGATCAGCTCGGCAATGTCTTTGTCGTCCTCAACCACCAGCACGTGGCGGCCCTCACCATTCGGTTTGAGGATGGGTCCGCGTTCTCCGGCGCCGTCCGCTTCCAGGCTAACGGAGAGCGGCGGCGCGCCGATCGCTTTCTCTTGCGGCGTTTCCTTGACCGCGTGCAGCGTAAACGAAAACGTCGTGCCCTGGCCCACTTCGCTTTGCAGCCAGATGCGCCCATCGTGCATTTCGATTAGCGATTTGACGATGGCCAGGCCCAGGCCGGTGCCGGGGAATTCATTCACGTTGGGATCGTCAACCCGATAGAAGCGCTCAAACACCTTGCCCTGGTTTTCCGGCGAAATGCCAATGCCGGTATCTGTGATGTCGATCTGTACCAGCTCGCCGTCTGCATGTGCCCGGATGGTCACGCTGCCCCCCGGCGGAGTGTACTGATAGGCATTGCTCACCAGGTTGGTCAGTACCTGAATCATCCGATCGCGATCCGCGTGGACGCGTGGCAAATCGCCGTCCGGCAGGATGACCTGCACCGCCAGCTGCTTTTCTTCGAACCGGCCGCGCAAGGAGGTCAGCACCGTTTCGATCAGCGCCTCGACGCCTATCGGCTTGAGTTCCAGTTTCACCCGGCCGCTTTCGATGCGGCTGATGTCTAACAGGTCGTTGACGAGGATCGACAAGCGATCGGCATTGGATTTGATCACGCTGAGAAAGCGCTGTTGATTCTGGTTGATGGTGCCTGCGGCGCCGATCAACATGAGATCGGCATAGCCTTTAATGCTGGTCATGGGTGTGCGCAATTCGTGGCTGACCGTGGAAATAAATTCGGTCTTGGCCCGATCCGCTTCGACCTCGGCCGTGATGTCGCGGAACACCGACACGGAGCCGAGATACTCATCGGACATGGTCACCGGCGCCACGGTCACGGTCACAAAACGTTTCTCAGCTTGAAACTCAATCCGCTGCGACAGCGTGGGTGTACTGCGGCGGGCTTCAGCCGAAGCGTGCCATTCGCGCACTTGTTGCACCCACTTGCCGCTCGTCGCCGAATACAGGCCCAGCATATCGTCAATGGGTCGCCCCAGGGCATCATCACGCTTGACGCCCAAAATGCGCTCGGCTGCGGCATTGAACAGAATCACGCGGCTGCTGTTGTCGCTGACCATCACGCCGTCCGCAACCGACTCCAGAATCGCCTGGCTCTTAGAGCCTTCTACCTGCTGGGCGCGCAACATGCCGCCCAATAGCTCGGCCTGCTCGCGGATGTAGCGATACAGTTCGGCGTTGTTGATCGCCGTCGCCACCTGCGAACTCGCCGCCGACACCATGCGCAAGTGGTTGTCGTGGAAGTAATCTGAATCATTGTGCAACAGCAACATCGCGCCCAGCACGTCGTCGCTGACAGACAGCGGCACCACCAGCGCCGAGCGATATTTGCGGATGCGTTCGTCGTGTTCGACCCAGCGCGGATCGGTGTACACGTCGGGGATGATCGCCGATTGCCGGTTGACGATGGACCAGCCGGCCAGTCCCTCGCCCCGGCGGAACGGAGTGGGCCGGCCCGGACCGGGAATGCGCTCGCCGCCCAGGACGGCACGGGCCACCAGCACGTCGGTCTGTGGATCGACTAGCAAGATCGAACCATGCGTCGCGCCCGCCGCGTTGACCACCAACTCCAGCGCGCGGTTCAACACCCGATCCAAATCGAGACTGGTGGACAGTTCCGAGGCAATCCGGAACAGGGTTTCCACCTGATCGCGCTCCAGCTTCAAATCCTCATTAACGCGGGCCAGATCACGCGTGCGTTCCTCCACCCGGCCTTCCAGTTCCTGCGTGAATTTCACGATCTGATCGTACAGCCGGGCATTGCTCATGGCCACGGCCGCCTGATTGATCAACGTTTCGATCAACTGCACTTCGCTGTCGCTCAAAGTCCGATCGAAGCGGGTATCGCCCAGGCGCACCAACCCCAGCACCTCGTCGCGCGACACGATCGGTACTTCGACAATCCACAGCAGTCCGGTATCCTGCATGCGCGCCCGTAGCATCGGATCGAGATCGTCGTCGTTCAGACGCAGGCTGATGTTGCGCCGGTCGCGCAGGTACTGGGCGACTTTCAGGTAATCGGTCGGCGCAAACGGCTTATCCAGCAGTTCCAGATCTTCCAAGCCCTCCATCGTCTGAATCTTCTGGTAGATGGTCTTCACTTCATCGGTGGCCCGATCCCACAGCTGGATCAAAATGATCTGGGCGTTGGTGGCCCGCACCAGCTGTTGGCTCATCGTCTCCATCACCTGATTGAATTCCAGTGAGGAGGAGATGGCCTGCCCGGCTTCATACAAGAGCGACTGATCCAACAGGCGACGGCGTGTTTCTTCGTACAGACGCGCGTTCTCAATCGCCACGGCAGCCTGACCGGTAAAAGCCAGTAGACGCTCGGCATGGACATTCGTGAAGAAACCGGGGATTGAGCTATCCAGATTGAAGAAGCCCACCACCTGATCTCGAATGCGCAGTGGTCCGCACAGATACGAGCGTACCCAGGCGGTTTGAGGCGTCTCAACCCAGCCCTCATAAGTGCGCGTATCGCTAACGATCAACGGCCGGCCCGACTCAGCCACCTCGCGCAAATTGACCGTGTCTCGTACGGCAAAACGCAAATTCATGACCGCCGCCGTTAACCCCGGCTCAATGCGATCGTAACCACGGCTGCGCACCACTTGCGCTTGCCCATGCGGCTCTTCGATCATCATGATGTTGGCCGCATCGTGCGGCACCACGCGGCCGACCTCAGTCAGCATGCGTTCCAGTACGTCGCTGAAATTCAGGGTGCGGCCCAGGCCGGCGGCCAGGTCACGCAGGGTTTCTGCCAAGTCACGTTGATCGCGCTCGGCCTCAAACAAGCGGGCGTTATCGATCGCCACAGCCGCCTGATCGGCCAGGGTGGACAACACCACCAGATCGGTATTGGTAAAGCTGTTGGGCGTCGGTTTGTCGGCTGACAACACCCCGATCAGCTGGCCGGCTACGGAGAGCGGCACCAAAATGACCGACCTCATCGAAGGCGTGCTTTCGTGCGGCACGTAGTGGGAATCCTCTTCGACGTCGGGAATAATGACCGCCCGCGGATCGGCAATAATCAGACCCACCAGTCCTTCATGAGGGCCGAACTGCAGTTGGCGGATCTGCTCCAGGTCATAACCTACCGTCTTGGCTGGAGTAAACTTGTCAGCGGTAGCAGGATCGTGCAAAAAGATCGTGGCGTGATCGCTGCCGACGAGTTCACAGGCCGCATCCAGCACCGTGGACAACAACGCATCCAAATCCAGCTTGGCGCTGATCGAACGCCCCACTTCGTTGAACAATGTCAGGTTGTTGAGCCGTTGTTGCAGGTCGGAGAACAGATAGGCATTCTCCACGGCAATGGCGGCTTGATTGGCGAACAATTCCAGCGTCTCAACCGTGGCCCGTCCCGGCACGCGGCCGTTGGTCGGATTGTCGACCGAGATGTAGCCCAGCACCCGATCGCCCGCGCCACGCAACAACGTGATGAGCAGATCGTCAGGATGCCAGTAACCGGGCCGGCGTGGCACGGTTGGATCGGCCCCGGGTGCGTAGAACGTTTCCAGATCCGCGGTTGCCGCTTGGTGCTCCATGGGCACGTAGTAACTCTGACTAATGCGGAACTGCTCCTGCCGGATCCCATCGAACGACGCCCACGCCGGCTGCGCTTGCTTCAACTCCTCAAGCATGGTGATGGGAATGCCCGCCGCAGCGATCGCCCGCGCATGAGGCGGTTCGCCCTCCACGAGGTTGAGCACCGCTACTTCGAACCCGACTGTTTCCTGAATGGCATGCACCACGTCATCCAGAACCTGGTCCAGCGGCTGATCGCTGCGGAAGGCCTGACCGATTTGGGACAGGTTCGTCAGCTGCTCAGCGCGGCGGCGCAGCAATTCGCCCCGTTCGCGGTACTCTTCCAGGCGTTGGGCATTGCCAATGGCGATGGCCGCCTGCGCGGCGAGGGCCTTCAGGAAATTCACGTGCTCGTCAGAGAAGGCGCTGACCTGCCGGCTTTCGAGATTGATCACCCCCACTACCGATTGCGCATACTGAATCGGCACGGAGATCTCAGATTGGATACCCGGCCGGAGCTCGACGTAGTCCGGACTTTGAGAGATGTCGTTGGCCAGTACGGGTTCGCCACTTTCGGCCGCTCGACCGGTGATGCCCTCTCCCACCTGAATGGGGATCGCAGAAACTTGCTCAACCTCGGACGGCGTCAGCCCCTGCGTGGCGCGCACTTCCAACAAGCCGGTGTTGGCTTTGACCATGCTGATGAAGCCATAATCAGCGCCTGTCACTTGCAAAGCCTCGGTGAGCCCGACGCTAA
>JAUQXC010000864.1 GCA_030834825.1 Thermoflexales bacterium | reverse complement strand
CCGCGCCACGCCCAGCGTGCTGCCCGTGCTGCTGTCCGTCCGATTCAACGTGCGCGTAGCCGCCACATACGAATAGGTATAGCTGCTATTGCGCGCGGCACCGGTATAAAAAACGCCGCACGTGCCGCCGGGTGTGAACGTCTGGCTTTCGTTGCCGTCGCGCATCAGCCACAAGTTGGCCGTGCGCAGATCGGCGTCGATCGCCAGCCGCGCGTTGCCCTGCGCCGGGACGATCAACAGCTGATAAATGATCATCACCGTGACGCCCGTTACCAGCGAGACCGTTCCCAGGACGACGATCAATTCAACCAGCGTAAAGCCGCGTTGCGGTGCGCGGCGCCGTTGTAACCTGATCCGCCTCAACGATTGACCTTGTAGTTCGAAATAGTGACCGCGCCGCCCGTGAAAGAGACGGTCACCGTGACCTGCTGCATCCCCGCCGCGATCACGCCGGTTGCAAGCGACAAGGTATAACCCGCCGGCGCAGCGATCGGCGTGTAGGCTGCGCCACTGACATCATACGCCTGCGCCTTGATGGTCTCCAATTGCGACGCGGCCAGGTTCGTCGCCGTCGTCAACGTGTCTGCATTCCGCACCGCCATTACCCCGGTCGATAAGCCGGTGATAAGGATCACCAGGGCCATGGCCAGAATGCCTACGGCGACGAGCACCTCGAGCAGCGTAGCGCCTGCCTGCGGACCTCGCACCGGCTGCCTCGTATACTGCCGGTCACCCTTCATTCCCATCATCAATGTGATTTCCGCTGCACGCAAACGCATACCGCCACCCAGCCGCCGACGATCGTCAGAATAATCATGCTGAACACACAGGCCGGTACGTGATTGGGCGCCAGGCGCGTGATGGCCGCCGAGAGCAGCAGCCACTCGCCGCCGAATACGATCAGCGTCAGCCAGATCAACCACGGGCCACAGCCCATTCGCCGCTTGAGGTTCATCGTGAGTCACTTTTGAATTGCCACCCATCACTTGATCGACGACAACACCGAATACATCGGCGTCACCATCGCCAGCGCGATGAAACCGACAACACCGCCGACGAAGATCGTCAACGCCGGCTCCAGCAACGCGGTCATCGTCTTGATACTGCGATCCGTCTCCTCCTCATAGAAATCAGCCAGGGTCGTCAGGTTGACTTCCAGGGTGCCCGTCTCTTCACCGACGCGCACCATCTGCGACAACATGAGCGGGAAAATCCGCTCGGCGGCCAGCGGCCCCGAGAGACCTTGCCCGGCCAGCAGGGCTAGGCGCACTCGATCAAGCGCGGTCTGGACGACGGTGTTCTCGCTGGTCTGTAAAACCAATTCCATCACTTCGGCCAGCGGCAGCCCGGCGTGGATCAACACGGCCGCCGTGCGGGTGAACCGCGCGATTTGTCCGTGCAGGATGACTTTACCAACCGCCGGCACGCGCAAAAACAAGCGGTCACGGATGCGCCGGCCGTTGGGCGTCGCACCGTACCAGATTGAAACGAGCAGTAAAACAATTGCACCAAAGACGACGACGGCACCGTACCCCGCCATGAATTTACTGAGGCCGATTAAAATGCGAGTCGGTACAGGCAGTTCAGCGTTAAACGATTCGAACAGATCGACAATGGGCGGCAGCGCCACACCGACGATGATCACGACCACAAACACGGCCACGGCCAACACGAACACCGGATACGTGGCCGCGTCACGCAGCTTGCGGGCTAAAGCCTGCTCTTTTTCAAGAAACGTCGCCAACTGCCGCAGCGCCTCTTCGAGATGGCCGGAGCGCTCGCCGACGGCGATCGTGTGCGCATAGAGCGACGAGAATACCAGCGGATGCCCCGCCAGCGCCGTTGATAACGATTGACCTTGCTGCAGCAGCTGGCTCACTTCGATCAGCACGTCACGCAGGGCACGCCGGCTGGATTGAAGCAGCAGCTGCAGGCCGGCCAGGATACCGATGCCCGATTCAAGCAAGGTGGCGAGCTGGCGCGAGAAGATAATCAGGTCCTGCCGCTTGACGCCGAAGAACGAAGGAAACAACGTCTGCAGCGAGGGTTGGGGCCGGGCGGGCCGCAAGCGTACGATCGTCAGTTCTTGCCGCCACAACGCCTCCTCAGCCGCCGCTTCACTTGGCGCCACCAGGAGGCCGGTCAAGCGTTGTTCGTTTTTATCGAAGGCTTCATACCGATAGTGCATGGTGTTTTCTCAGCGAATCGTGTAGGCGTTGCGCATGACTTCACGCACCGTCGTGATACCGGCCTGCGTTTTCAGCATTCCATCCCGCCACATGGTGACCAGCCCCTCGGCCAAAGCTGTGGCGCGAATGTCGTCAGCGCTACCCTGAGTGATTAAACAATGGCGCAGAGATTCAGTCATCGACAACACTTCAAACACGCCGGTGCGGCCCCGATAGCCGGTCTCGGCGCAGAAGTTACAACCTTGTCCGCGTCGAAACTGCGCCGGCGCCGGGCCGATCTCGGCTTCATATGCCAGCCGCTCTTCTGGGCTGATGTCACGCAGCGTCAGGCACCGGTCGCAAACTTTGCGCACCAAGCGCTGCGCGACAATGCCGACCAACGCCGAGGCGGCCAGGAACGGCTCCACGCCCAGATCGATCAAGCGAAACAACGCCCCGACTGAGTCGTTGGCATGAATCGACGACAACACCAGGTGGCCCGTCAACGCGGCTTGCACCGCGATCTGGGCGGTTTCCTGATCGCGAATTTCGCCGACCAGAATCACGTTGGGATCGAGCCGCAGGATCGCGCGCAGGCCGTTCGCAAACGTGATGTTCGCCTGCCGATTGACTTGAATCTGGCTGATCCGATCGAACTGGTATTCGATCGGATCTTCGATCGTGATCAAGTTGCGCTCGATCCGATTGAATTGATTCATCAGTGCGTAGAGCGTGGTGGTCTTGCCCGCGCCGGTCGGGCCGGAAACGAGCAGCATACCGAAGGGCAGCGCATAGAGCTGCTCGATCGAACGCAGCGCGTCCGGCAGGAAACCGAGATCGCGCAGCTGCAACAGTGAAATCGATTTGTCGAGGATGCGCAGCACCGCCATTTCGCCGCGCACCGTTTCGGCCGTCGCCACGCGCACATCGACCTCGCCGTGATCGCTGGTAAACGTGAACTGGCCGTCCTGCGGCCGGCGGCGCTCGGCGATATTCATCTCGGCCAGAATTTTGATGCGACTGACCAGCGGAGCGTGAACGCTGAGCGGCACCTGCAGCATGTCATGCAAGATGCCGTCAATGCGATACCGCACGCGCAGCGTATCCACATCCGGCATGATGTGAACATCCGAAGCGCGATCGCGGATAGCTTGATTGATGATCAATTCAACCACGCGCGCGACAGGGTTTTGCGTGATCGCCTCGACCGTCAAGCGCGGCTCGACGGCGGCCGGCTCCGGCGCGATCTGCCCGAGCTGCCGTTCGATTTCGGTGCCGGCGCGGTAATACTGTGCCAGCGCTTCCTGGATGTCATCACGCACCCCAAGCGCCGGACGCACGTGCAGGCCGGCGCGCAGGGCGACATCTTCCAGCGCCTGAACATCCAGCGGATTTTCGATCACGACGATCAATTCACCATTGATCACGTCAAGGGGAATAAGTCCGTAGCGCCGCGCCAGATGTTCGGGCACTAATTCCAGGGCGGCCGGTTGGACCACGTGGCGTTTCAGTTCGATCAGCGGCAGGTTGAGTTGCAAACTGAACGCCATCGCCACGTCACGCGGGTTGATGATGTTTTGCGCCAGCAGTACGTCGAGCGGGCTATGCCCGTTCGTGACCGCCAGCCGCGCGGCCTCAACCTGGGCGGCGCTGACCAGGTCGGCGTCGAGCAAGACATCGATCAAATCACGTCGTGCGGCGGGCAAGTCAGGCAGGGGCAGTTTCATGCGGCCGACCTTTCACCACGCTCACGCAGGCGCGCGGCCAGCGTCGCAAAAGAGGGATCGGTTGAAGTCGCTGACGGCGACAGCGTAGCCAGAACGTCACGGCCCAGCTCAGGCGTGGGAGTTGAAGCGTCACCAATGAGCACCAGGCCGACCCGGGTGTTGGTTACCCCGACGCGCTCGATCAATCCCAGAGTCGAACGAGCCGAAGCCAGGCCGGTTGGATCGATCGGCGTCACCAGCGCAATCAAACTGGATCGAGTCGCTACGTCGCGCAGCAACTCGATCGGATACAATGAGAGACTCAGCACGAGGTATCCGCTTTCAGGCAACAATTCGTCCAGTATGACGGCGACATCTTCCTGCATTATCTGCCCGACATCGCCACTGCCTTCAAGATTGTCCAGCAGGCGCAGCCCACCTGGCCGCGTCTGCAGCACCTCCCGGCTTAGCGTCGCCGGTTCATGTTTCAAATTGAATGGCTCGGCGCGCGGCATGCAGCCCAACTTCATGCCGTACTCCACCGAAAAAGGACGGAGGTCGACGAGTGTTACAGTTGCGTCACCGTCGGCCAGCGCCAACGCCGTATTGACGACGACACTGCTCACGGCATCTGATTCACGAGCACTGACCAACGCGATCGCCGCACCTGTCAGCTGGAGGGGAGCGATCGCCCGGACCGCTGTCGACGACGGCTCCAGAAATAATCGAACCTGCGCCAACAACTCCGTCGGCTGAAAGGGTTTAGCCAGATAGCCATTCGCGCCCACCTTCGCGCCGACCTGGCGATCGGTCTCCTGTGATTTGGCCGATATGATTAACACCGGCACATGAGCGGTCGCTGGGTCCTGGCGCAGCCGGGTGCAGATTTCAAAGCCATCAATTCCGGGTAGCATCAAGTCCAATAAGATCAGATCGGGGCGCTGGCTTTTAGCGATCTTGAGGCCCTGAAAGCCATCCGCAGCGACGGAGACCTGATAGCCCTCATGCGCTAAGATGACTTTCAACATTGTCAGCGTGATCTGATCATCGTCAACGATCAAAATGTTAGCCATGTGCAAAGTTTCTCCCGCCGGTGTTGATCAGTGCCTCAACGCCTGCAATTGAATACGGCACTCTGTGCAGTTCGGCATAAGTTGCAATGCCGTTTGAAACGCCTGTTGTGCCGCGTCGCGCTGGCCCAGGGCGACGTAAGCCAGACCTTGATCCAAGTACGCGGTCGAAAACTGCGGATCGATCTGCAAGGCGGCCGCATATTGCGTTAAGGCGTCGGCGTACCGGCCGTGATTGTGATACACATGGCCCAGGTCACCTCGCAGCAGCGCATTGGTCGGCGCAAGTGCAAACGTGCGTTGATAGTACCTTTCCGCCACGGACAGATGCGCCGGATCGATGTCAGCCCAGAAAGCGTGCAGTACGCCGCTATTGAAGTTCACTTCCAGATCAAGCGGTATCAAACGACGCGCGGTGGCCAAGGCGCGCTCTGCCGCCTCCAGCAGTTGGACCTGCAGCGCGGATTGGTCGTGCGACAGCGCTCGGGCTAAATTGTAGAAGACTTCGCCGCGAAACACATAGTACGTCGCCTGCCACGGTGCCAGCGCGAGCGCTTGATCATAGCGATCGATACTGTGTTGCCAGTCACGGTGCTGATTGAGCGCGTGTGCTTCGCCGGCCAACGCATTTGCCCAGATCGATCCGACATCCACGCGGAGTGCGACGATCATTAAGGCGATCGCGCCTGTTCCGGCGGCAACCTGCTTGAGGCGGCGCGCAACGGTCAGGCGCGCCGGCGTGGGATCAGCGATCGGCTGACGGTG
>JAUQXC010000863.1 GCA_030834825.1 Thermoflexales bacterium | reverse complement strand
ACAGCGCAGGCCAGTTGTACGGCGCACCCGCTGCCGGACCGATTGCGGAAGTCATCAGCTCGCTCGAAGCGCAAGGCAATCGGGCCTTGCGCGAGTTGAAGTTCATCGATCCCGCCGGCAACCTGTATCTTCAGCAGATCGCCATCATGGAGGATGGTGCACAAATCCTGGCGCGCTGCGAATCAACTGATCACTAAAGCACACGCCCAGTGTGCGCATTGACACACGCCGCAGGTTGGCATAGACTGCGGCTCAAATTGAGACCTGCAAAACAGCCAAGGAGATCACCATGTCCAGCTTCGTGCGATTGATACTCGGCATCTCACTCCTGTTGTCATCGTCCATTGTGGTTGTGGCCCCCACAGTTCAAGCCGCTCACCCGCCTGCCCGTCCCAGCACGGAGGAAATCCTCCGGCAGCTCGGGGGCCAGCCCTGCCCTGATGAGAGTGACTTCACGTGCGTCACGCTCACGATGCCGCTGGATCATTTCAATCCCGCCGATCCGCGCACGCTTCAAGTGACCTTTGCCGTGTTGCCGGCGACAGGCCAGCGCAAAGGCATGTTTGTCACAGCCACGGGCGGGCCGGGCACCTCAGGCATCGCCGTAGCGGATTCGTACACGGCTGCTCTCGATCCAAAGATCCCGCGCCGCTTCGACATCGTCTTCTTCGACCAGCGCGGCATGGCGCTCTCCGGCGGCCTGACCTGCCCGGAGGCGGCTGCGGCCTACTATCAAACGGATGCGCGTGCGGTGACACCGCAGCAGGAAGCGGCCGTTAAAAACGCCGCGCACACGTTCAGTCAGGCCTGCATCAGCGAGATGGGCTATCCGGATATCCTGCCGTATCTCGGCACGCAGCAAGCTATGGAAGACCTCGATCGTTTTCGCCAGCTGATGCAGGATGAGAAGTTCTGGCTCTATGGCGAAAGCTATGGCACTCAATTCGCGCAGACTTACGCCGCAGCGCATGGCAACCACCTGGCGGGATTGATCCTCGACGGCACGGTCGATTTGACCCTGAGCGGTTTCGAATATTACGCGCAACAAGTGCAAGCCTTCAACGATACACTGGTCGCGACACTACAAGCCTGCAACGACGAGGCAGCCTGCGCCGAAGACATGAATGGCGCTGCCGTCACCGTCTACGATCGCCTGGCCGCGCGTCTCGCTCGTCATACGCTCCCCTTCCGTTTTCCACTTCCGGCGGGTGGCCGTGCACACCGCGATTTCGCCTTTGCCGATCTCGAAGTGACGGCCGCCGGGCAGCTGTACGCCGAAGGCGATCGGATGTTGTTCAATCGCGCGCTCGCCGCGTCGGCTTCACGCGACGATTTAGCGCCACTCGCGCGCCTGCTCTATCTCTCACTCGGACTCGATCCACAGACGCTCGACGTCGTACCTGATCCGTCCTACTCGGATGCGATCTTCTACGCGGTGGAATGCCAAGACTATGGTTATCCGGGTGGGACGCCGGCTGAGAAAGCCGAGAACTATCTGCGGGCCGGTGATCCGATCGAGGCAGCGGTGCCGCGCCTGGCTTCACTCTTCTACGGCGATTTGCCGTGCGCCTATTGGCCCAATGCCACGACAAACCTTACTCGCCCCGGACCTCTGACGGCGGAAGGCATCCCGGCGTTCGTGCTGGGCGCCACCGCCGATCCGGCTACGCCGGTCAATAACGGCATCAGCGTTTATCAACGACTGGCCGACGGTTACTTGATTACGCAAGAGGGCGGCCCGCATGTGATCTTCGGGCGCGGAGTCGAATGCGTGGACGACCTGGTGACGGACTTCCTGGTGAAAGGCCGAACGCCACAGCAACGTGAGACGACGTGTGAAGGCGTGGTCGCGGATGAGTATGTGCCGTTAGCCCCGCGCAAAGCCAGCGCCTTTGCTAATCCACTGGAAGCGCTGGCCTCCGCTGAGAACGAGATCAACTATCTGCCCGAATACTACTATTGGGACGGCGTTGAGCCGACGGATGTAGGTTGTGCCGTGAACGGCCAACTGCACTTTGAGCCAAACGGCGACAAGTACGCATTCAACCTGAATCAATGCGCCTTCACCAAGGACTTCAACGTGTCGGGGATAGGCAGTTACGATTCAGGCAAAGATCGGTTCACGTTCACGGTTGCCACCTCGGACCGCTGGCGCTGCAATCTGAAGTACGTGCGTAACGCCGATCACACCAAAGTCACGGGCACGTGCGATGGCAAGCCGGTGAAGTGGGAAGAGTGAGGCAATACCGTACGCAGCCTGAGCGGAACGAAGTGCAGTCGAAGGCGCATTCTTCGACTACAGCCCGAATAAGCACGGGCTTCCGCTCAGAATGCTTTTGCCTTTATTAAGCACAAAGCAACATCCCATGCTGACAGAATCGGTCCTCGCCGAACTCTTGGAACGCGCCTGCCCTACGATCCAATATCGCTTGCGTTGGGAGGTGCTGGGCGAGCCACGCTCAGCGCCTCATCTGCGGGATCTGCACAGCCAAATCTTGAACGATGCCGCCGTGCAGGAAGTCTTTAGTTGGCAACAATCCGACGGCTGGCTGGGTTGGAACTTTCACGGCGATCACAGCCTTGAGGCGGGCATCCGGTTGCTGTGTGAGAAGGGCGTCGATCCACATCACTCGATCATCGCGAATGAGCTGCACGCGCTGGAACGAGAAACCGATCGGCTCGATCGTGGCATTGGCAAAGTCGGGCGCATCCTCGACGATAGGGGTCTGGGTGGATCGCAGACGATCCGCGCCGCCGTGTTTGCCTACACGGGCATAGAAGATAAACCGTTCGTGCGAGAGCAGATCGATCGCGCGCTGGCGGCCTTTAACGCCGTCCTCACCATCAACGCGATCGACGATCTCGTCCAGCCATACAAAAGCGGGCTGGTCTATCGCCTCGATCATCTGTGGCCCTGTATCTATCATCTCCGCTTGCTGGCCTTCACCCGCAGCTGGCGATCCGCCGAAAATCGACGCCTGTTGATCGACAGCGTCCAACGTCTGATCGACTTGTCGCCGCTGCCCAGCATCCACGTTCGACACAAATCGCAACTCATCGCGCCCGCTTCCTTCTGCATGAACGACTTCAGTCCTGTCCTCAGCGTGCTCGACGACGCCCACTGGATGATGTGGTTCCACCGCATGGAGTTGCTCGCACGCCTCGGCGTCGTTCGAGCAATCCCCGCACTGACGCGGCAGATTGCCGTCCTGCGCGAGACGCTAGCCGCCGGGCAAGGACGATTCATGCAAGCGCTGAGCCACGCTTACTTCAGAAAATGGGGCGCTTACACCGGCCTGATGCTGGAGCGCGACTGGCGAGATCCTCAGCGCCGCATCTACGACCTGACGTTTAGGAGCTTGCTCATTCTGCACTATGCTCAGATGTCATGCCCGAGTGCTTCTATCGGGCATCCAGGTTGACGATGGGCGAATCAAGCAACGGGGGCGGCTGGATTCCCGCTTTCGCGGGAATGACGTGTTCGACACACAATTTAACGCCATTGGGCTTGCCCCCCTCTCCGCGTTGAGGAGAGGGGGTGGGGGTGAGGTCCCGCCCACGTTTGGTCTGCGATGCAGAGGTGTGCTATTATCCTTTTGAACACGTCACCGTGAATCACAACTCAAGATTGAGATTTACTCTATGGATGAGAAACAGCTTATCGCCCAGAATACCGCCGAGATCAACCGCTTAGAAAATGCGGTTAAACACTTAAATTCGTCTAAGACACGAGCCGCTGGAAAAGCCGCCGCTGCGCAATTTCACGCCAGTTACTCCCAGCTGTTCTATCCAGGCTGTGAAGAACGCCTTAAGGCACTTCGAGTTTGTGATGAGGTTGCCATCACGACAGCGCTCAACTTCTTAGAAGTCGATCCTTACTACTTCAGATCGGGCTACACCAAGGAATACATTTGGAAATATATCGCGCGCTGCTCACTGGCTGTTCAAGACATTAATCGCCTCTGTGCTATAGCATTACGCTACCTTGAGCAACCTGTACGGCGTGATTTTTGGTATATGTGTCGTGCGATGACGCACCTAGCAAGTGACGATTTCTGGCAACAGGTACAGGCGCGCCTCAGCTCAGGTGATCCGGCAATGAGAACACGCGCCTCCCACCTTTATGCGTACGCACATGGCGTTGAGGCTGGTGAGCGTGTTCGGATGCAAGCCCGCCATGAAAGTAGGCACCTTAATACAGATGCGGACTGACAAGTCACCACTGCTGCTTTTAGTCAGAACAAAGCAATCTTAACGCGATCGTCAATCGAGATTGATAAATATGAGGCCCTCTCATGCTTCAAACATTGATCTACCTCCTGCTTGCCTTACCGCTGCTCGTCCTGCTCTTGCACACGACCATCCGCGCCATTCGCTACTTCTACAAATTCCCCATGCCGCAGATCCTGGCGAACCTGATCGATAACCCGCTACGCCGCAAGATCCAACCGCCGCACGAGATGCCGCTGCGTCACGGCATCGAACCCGGCATGACCGTGCTGGAGGTCGGCCCGGGCAACGGCCGCTACACGCTCGAAACCGCGCGCCGCGTCGGCCGCACGGGCAAAGTCGTCGCGATCGACATCGAACCCAAGATGATCGAACGGGTCAGGCAGCGCGCACAAGCAGAAGGCGTCACACAGATCGAAGCGAAAGTGGCGGATGTGTACGACCTGCCCTTTGACGATGGCACATTCGACGCGGTATACCTCATCACCGTGATCAGCGAAATCCCGCAGCCCGAGCGTGCCCTGCGTGAGTTCTATCGGGTCTTATCGCCGGCAGGTACACTCGCCTTCAGTGAAATGTTGACCGATCCCGATTATCCACGGGCCAGCACGCTCATCCGCCTGGCGACCGCGGCGAACTTTCGCCTGAAGAGAAAGAGCGGCAACTTCTTCGCGTATACGCTGGTGTTTGAGAAGCAGGTGAATAGCGAGGATTGACTCCACCCTCACCCTAGCCACCTGCCCCTTTAGGGGTCTCCCTACAAGGGAGAGGGAACGCGCACTCCCTTCCCGTGCCCGTCGCTTGCCGCGAGGGAGAAGGGTTGGGGATGAGGGTGAAAGCGAGTCCAAGAACGTGAAAACCGCCGAGGCTTAATCAAGGAGCATACCCATGGGACTACTGCGCGAACTGTTTGGACCCAGCAAAGACGAAATCTGGTCGCAGCTCAGCCAGGAGATCGGAGCCGACTATGAAAAAGATGGCTTCTTCAAATCGGGCAAAGTCATCCTCTCACACAAACAATGGGAGATCACGTTAGACACGTATACGGTCAGCGATGGCAAGACCTCGCACACCTATACGCGCATTCGCGCGCCCTACGTCAATCAAGACGGCTTCCGCTTCAATATCTATCGCAAAGGCATTTTCAGTTGGCTGGGCAAAGCGCTTGGCCAGCAGGACATCGAGATCGGCGATGCCTACTTCGACGAAGGGTTCATCATCCAGGGTGAGCCTGAAGATCAAGTCAGACGCCTGCTGCAGAACGTAGACCTCTGCCAGCGCATACAGAATCAACCCGACATCCATTTTCAAGTCAAGGATGATGAAGGCTGGTTCGGCCAGAAATTCCCAGAGGGCGTGGATGAACTCTACTTTCAAACCTACGGCGTGATCAAAGACGTGCAGCGGCTGCAAGATCTCTTCGAACTCTTTGCGCTGGTGCTGGAGGAACTCTGTCGCATCGGCTCGGCCTATGAACACCAGCCGGGCGTGAGTTTGAAGTGACCTTTTCCCGCTCACCGACCGGCGTACTTCTCCCAGAAGCGTCAGCCATAATTGCAGTAAAATCAGGGCGGGGCTGCGTCGTATAATCGCCTAGGCAGCACATCGCTTAGCCGGGGAATGAGACCGATGTGATCCTGCACGAAAGTCAAACCGACCTTCTCGATCCCACCGCCAGTTAACACTGGCTTACGCAAGGACAATGCCATCATGCCACTGTCTCTCGTTCCACCCAGTCTGCAAGCCGACAACCTGATGAAGCACATGCGTGTACTGTGTAAAGACATCGGTCCTCGTGGATCCACCTCGCCGCAAGAACGGCAGGCCGCCGAGTACGTCAAACAGGTGTTGTGCCGGTTGGGCTACACTAACCTGGTCGAGCAACCGTTCAAAAGCCGCTCGACCCTGGGCTGGGTGTTCGTCCCCTTGACCGCGCTGGGCATCATCGCGCTTCCGCTGGCTTTGTTGGGCGGCGGTGTGATCAAGTTCGTTTTCGGACTCATGTTGTTGTGGGCCGCCTATGAAGTACATCGCTTCTTTCAGATGAGACTGGCCTTGTTTGAACCGCTCATTGCCCGCGGCGATAGCCAGAATGTGGCCGTCACCGTTCCGGCGCGCAACTCGGTCAAACGCCGCTTGTTTCTCGTCGGACATCTGGACAGCAACAAACAGCGCTTCATTGCCCCGCCGCCTGATCCCGCCCAGATGAAGTTTCAAGATACGCTTATCCAGTTAGGAACGTTGTTACCGGGTGTGATCTTTCTGATCAGCGCCTTCGTCGTGCCGGAAACTCCCGGCTGGTTGTGGCTGGTCGGTACGATCGTTTTACTCGCGTTCTTGATTGAGTTGTACCTGGTCATGCGAGATGAACGACAACCTCACGTCGAAGGCGCCAACGACAACGCCACCGCCGTAAGTATCCTCCTGAGTACGGCTGAGGCCCTGAAAGACCAGCCACTCCTCAACACAGAAGTCACCGTGCTTTTCACAGGCTGTGAAGAAGTAGGCTGTACGGGCCTGACGGCTTACCTGAAACAATTCAAGCCCGCACCAGCGGACTCCGTGTGGTTCGATATCGAAATGGTAGGCACCGGACGTTTATGCTACACTACTCAACATGGTGTTAGCTATTTGACTGAATATATGCCTGATCCCGCGCTGGTGAAACTGGCCGAACAAACCGCGCGGGCTTATCCCGAATTGGACGTGATCGGCAAGCCCATGTTAATCGTCGAAGAAGTGGCCGTGCTGCGCAACGAGGGGTATCCGGCGATCTGCCTCGCCGGTTACAATGCGCAAGGGTATCTACCCAACTGGCATCGCCTATCAGATAACCTGGAGAACATCGAACCGGCTACATTGGAACGCGCCGCGCACTATACCTGGGCCTTTATGCAGACGCTGGATGCCGCAACGTGAGACCGGCGCTGGGTATACCCGGCTCGTTGCGTTGACGCCGGCGTACCTTGTGAGGCGCGACTTTGCCCCACAGTGAGATACACGGGCATCACCTCGCCCCAGTCGATCGCGGCGAGGTGACGTTGACGAGGTGCAGCATGAAGAACCGCTTCTTGCTTCCGATCGCCGTGCTGGTGGCATTGTTGTGGTTTTTGATCACGGCCACCCGCCTTGCCCCGCTTGAAGCTGCGCCAGTCACGACTGCCCCGCCTGCTTCAACGGGTGAGACCTATCAAGCCTACTTGCCGCTGGTGTCGTTCACACTTCCACCCTGGCAACCTCAGACGCCCCCGCTGTCCACGCCCTGGACAGCGATGGTGTCTCCTGCCAATGTACTGCCTGAATATCCGCGTCCGCAGCTCGTGCGCTCGCGCTGGCTCAATCTCAACGGCGAATGGCGGTTTCAGAGTGCGACCGCCGGTGAAATGCCCCCCGGTAGGACAACTTCTCAAGGAAACCATTCTGGTGCCTTTTCCCATCGAATCGGCTTTATCCGGCATCATGCGCTATCACGATCGGATGTGGTACCGCCGCACGTTTACCATCCCCCCGGAGTGGGCGGGCGAGCGTGTGCTGTTGAACTTTGGCGCAGTTGATTGGGAAGCGACGGTCTACGTGAACGGCCACACTGTTGGATCACATCGCGGCGGCTATGATGCCTTCAGCTTCGATATCACCGATCAGCTCAACGGTGGCGCGAACGAATTGATCGTGAATGTCTACGATCCAACCAACTTGGGAAACCAACCCATGGGCAAACAACGGTTGTACGGGACCGGGGTGTGGTATACGCCCGCCTCCGGTATCTGGCAAACCGTCTGGTTGGAACCCGTTCCGGCCGCCTTTATCACCCACCTCCAGATGATACCCGACATCGACCGGCAGACTGTGCAGCTGCTGGTGAGCGGCCAGGGCATCACCACACACACGATCGAAGCCAGGGTACGGCACGCCAACGCCTTCGTCGCCGGTGCGCTGGGCGGCGTCGGTTCACCCATTACCATTCCCATTCCGCTGCCCCATCTGTGGTCGCCAGATGATCCGTTCCTCTATGATATTCAGATCGATTTGAAATCGGGATCGACGCTAGTGGATCATGTTGACAGCTACTTTGGCATGCGCAAGATTAGCTTGCAACGCATCGGCGACTACGTGCGCCTCATGTTCAATAATCAATTCCTCTTCCAAATGGGCGTCATGGCTCAAGGCTATTGGCCGGACGGGATTTACACGGCGCCTACTGATGAAGCTCTGCGCTTCGATCTGGAACAGGCCAAAGCGCTGGGTTATAACCTGGTGCGTCTGCACATGAAAGTTGAACCCGCGCGGTGGTATTACTGGACTGATAGACTTGGTCTCTTGGTCTGGCAAGACATGCCTGCCATGCGCGACGGCTATGTACCCCCTGACGCAGATCGCGCCCAATTCGAAATTGAATTGAAAGAGTTAATCAATGAGCGGCGAAATTCACCGGCGATCATCATGTGGATACTATTCAATGAAGGTTGGGGGCAATACGACGGCGTTCGGCTTACTAGCCTCGTCAAAAGTTGGGATTCCAGCCGGTTGGTAGACACCGCCAGCGGTTGGCGCGAAGAATGGACCGGTGATGTCGTTGACCGTCACAGCTATGTTGATCCCGAGGCGCCAAAACCACAAATCGACCGCGCTTCAGTGACAGGTGAGTTCGGCGGTATTGGCTTAAAGATCCCGGGGCACACCTGGGGCATTGTGGGTTATGCCTATAAATGGAGAAAGAGCGGTGCCGAATTGCAAGGTGCTTACCTGAGCATGTTTCTGGGACTTCAAGGATTAAAAGGTCATTCCAGGCTTGAGCGCCGCCGTGTACACTCAGCTTGTCGACACGGAGGGAGAACGCAACGGTTGGTTGACTTACGATCGAGTTGTAATGAAGATCGACCCGGCTGCGCTCAGGGCTGCCCATCAGCATCTGATTGCCATTCCCGTGCTGCGCACCGGGCTCCAACAGTAGATTTTAATTCCGCTTGATCATCGGCAGGTACACTCGCCGTTGCGCAACTTCATCGGCGCCTATATCGGGCAAAGTGCCGCCCGGCGCAGGCCGGACTTCGCCGTCGATGTCGGTGGCCACACCCAAATTCACGCCGACTCCGGCCAGCGGCGAAGCCAGGCTGATGTGATAGTCGTGTCCAGTCCGGTTCACAAAGAGGGGATTGCCGCTCACATCGTGCGGACCAGCGCTCAGCCCGGGGGCATACGCCGCACCGTTGTCGTAGAAACCGTTGTAGTCCCGGGTGACCAGCGTGCCCAGCGGACCGGTGATGCCCACGCCGTGGCCCACGATCAAGTTGTTGTAGAAGTGAATCTCATTGCCACCCAACCACACACCCTCACCACTGCTGCCGCCGTTATCGACTATTGTGTTGTGATAGGCCAGTAGTACGTCGCCCTCTC
>JAUQXC010000862.1 GCA_030834825.1 Thermoflexales bacterium | reverse complement strand
TGGCACAGCTTGGCCGCGAGCTGCCCGGCCCAATGTCGGGCTTTGCGCGCCTGCACAAAAAAGCCGTGGAAGACGGCGCCTTGAGCGCCAAGGTCAAGGAGCTGATGGCCCTGGCGGTGAGCATTGCCGTCGGCTGCGAAGGCTGCATTGCTTATCATGCCCATGACGCGATCAAGGCCGGAGCGACGCGGCCTGAGTTGTTGGAAACCATCGGGGTGGGGCTGTTGATGGGTGGCGGTCCCGGTTCGATCTATGCGGCGCATGCGTTGGACGCGATAGAGCAGTTCCTGGCAGAACCGCTGGTAGGCAGCGATTCGACGACAGGAGGCCCTGGTGCTGATCGAACACTATGATCTGAAAGTCTTTACGCCGCCGTGTGATCCCGGGGCCGAACGTTTCTCAGCCTTTGCGGAATTGACGGTCGATATTTCAGAAGTGCTGCCGTATCTCAACGCCACACTGCGCGGCGCGATCTATCATCGCGCCGCCAACGCCCTGACCTGGAAGAAGGGCGGGCACAATCTGGCGTTTCATGCCCACCAGATTGCGACTAGCAACGTCGAAGACTACGCTGCGGCGGTCACCGAGATCGATGGGTTGATCAAGCTGATCAATCGCACCTGGGAACGCCGCTCGGAGATCACGCCCGACACAGAAACGCATCAGCGGCCACCGTTGATGCGGGTGTATCAGCTGCTGCCCCGGACCAATTGCAAGCAGTGTGGCGAGCCGACCTGCTATTCGTTTGCGATCAAGCTGGTCGCGTCGCAGAAAAAACTGGCCGATTGTGCACCGTTGACTGAGCCGCAGCACGCCGAAAAACTGGCGGCGCTGCAAGCCCTCGTCCGCGCTGCGCCGGCGATCGGTTGAGGACGGCCGCCATGAAGAAAGCCCTGAGCGTGATTCTGGAAGACGCTGAAATCATCGAGTTGATCCGCATTTTGATGGACGACGACGCCGACGAGGCCCTGGTTTGGCTCAAGACGCACTTCAAGGGCAAAGCGCGCGATTTGCTGGAAGGTGGTTGAAAGGTGATGATTGAGGTGCCCGGGGCGGGCATCACCCAAGTCGGCGGCAATCTCTTCCCACGCTGATGTATCGCGACTCCACCGATGATGTATCTTGACGCCATCGCCCTTGTCCGCACTCTGCCCTGTCTGGCTGAGCCGGGCAAGATCATTGTCATCGGCAAACCGAATCGATCGCTCGCTGAAGTTTTGCCGTACCTTGCTACGCTGCCCGGCATCCTCGCCTACAACCCCGAGGCACACACCTTGACCTTTCGCCGTCCCATGGGTTTCATGACGCTGTATGCGGATCGCGTGTATATTACACAGATCAAGAGCGCGGACGAGGGGCTGGAACTGCTGGCCGCACTCCAAGAGGCCATCAACGCGACGTGGGAACATCGGGCGGAGCTCATCGCCGTGACGGTCGGCCGCCGCGCGCCGCGTCCGTTCGATGTGTGGACGCTGCTGCCGCAGACGAACTGCAAGCTATGCGGCGAAGCAACGTGCCTGGCCTTTGCCGTGGGCTTGCTGCAACACAAACGCAGCGTGCTCGAGTGTCCACCGCTGCAGGCCGACGGCTCCTTGACTGATCGACGCGCGACGTTGGAAGCGATGTTTTGAAAGGGGAGGTAGACGATGAGTGACTTAACGGATCTGGCACTTGAAAAGGCCCAAACGATTCTAGGAACGGAATGCAGCCCGATCGGCTTGATGGCGTCCCCGGAGGGTTACCCCCACGTCTGGGCGCGTGATAGCGTGATCACCTCGCTGGGCGCGCTGCTCTCGCCCGGCCATGAGTCTTGTCTGCGGGTCTCACTGCACACGTTGGCGAGTCAGCAATCGGAGTTGGGCGCGATCCCGAATAATGTGTGTGTGGCCACGGGGCGCCTGGATCACACCAACGCCGGTTCAGTCGATTCGAATCTCTGGTTCATCCTGGGGCATGCGCTTCAACAGCGCACCTTCGGTGATGTGAATTTTCTGCGAGAACAATGGCCGACCCTGGAGCAGGCCTTGTTGTGGCTGCGCTATCAAGACTCCAACGGTTGCGGCTTGCTCGAAGTGCACGAAGCCGCCGATTGGGCCGATCTGCTGGCCAATCGCTTCAACGTGCTCTACGACAACGTGCTATGGTACGCCGCTTTGCGCGCCATGGCCGAGCTGGCACAGGCCCTGGGGGTGGATGGCGCACCCTACAACTGCCTGGCCGACGATGTGCGCCACAAGATCCGTATCGTCTTGTGGGTGGGTGATGAAAACAAAGCCGAATGGGGACCGGGCTGTCCCGGTCATACCGAATGGAAATACACGCTGAGTCAGGTCGATCCGGTGCTGGTCAAACGACCCTTCTTCCTGCCCTATGTGGCGTTCCGGGACTTCGGCGACTACTGCGATGTGTTCGGGAACTTGCTGGCGATCTTGTTCGGTGTCGCGAACCCGGCGCAGGAAAAACGCATCCTCGATTATCTGCATCAAGTCGGCATTGCCGAGCCGTACCCGGTGCGTGTGCTGAATCCGGTGATTCATCCGGGCAACAAAGACTGGCGCGAGTACTATCGCAACAACAACCTGAACCTGCCGGAGCAGTATCACAACGGCGGCATCTGGCCATTCGTCGGCGGCTTCTACGTAGCCGCGCTGGTGAAAGCCGGTCGGATGGCTGAGGCGCGACATCAGTTAGAGCAGCTGGCTGAGGTCAATCGGCTGGGTGTTGATGAGGAATGGGAATTCAATGAATGGTGTCACGGGCGCACCGGCCGGCCAATGGGCTACCCGCATCAAGCTTGGTCGGCGGGCATGTATGTGTTTGCCTATCATTGCGTCGAGCAGGGGCGCGTGCCGATCTTTACGCCTGAAGTGCCAGCCGGGCCTGCTGGTCATTGAACCGTTACTGATCAAATTGAAACGACCACAGATAATCGACCAGCGCTTGAACCTGTTCGCTGGTAAAAATTGGCCCCCAGTAGGGCATGCCCGTGCCCATACCGCCGCGAATGATTTTGCCCTCAAAAATGGCATCACTTGCACCCAGCCTGTGCCTGGCATCCGTAAAATCGCTGGGGGCGATGGTCTCGTGCCCGGTCAGGGCCAGACCGGGCAGCGTCAGCGTTTTCTGCAATGCAGGCGCGATCACCCCATCGCCCCGGCCGGTTTCGCCATGACAGGCCGCGCAGTTCTGCGCATACAACTGTTGGCCCTCGGCCAAGCGGGCAGACGTCGTGTTGGATCGCCAGCTGAGCGCAACGAGATCCCAGACTTGAGCATCACTCAGATTCTCTGTGAGCGAAGACGATCGCAACTGCTGCCACCGTAGCGCCGGGCTTTGCGCCCGATCGGGCGTCACCGGCCGATCGGCTTTGAGGCCCAACGCCGCGCCCCGCGCTGCCGATGGTTTCTCACTCGGCACCACGTCGCTGGGATGCGGAGCGTCGAGATCGAGGTTCAGCGCCACATAGAGCGGCGTTGTCGGCGTGATCATTTCCGCCGCCGTGCCCGTCACTTCAAGCGTGCCGCGCATGCGCCAGTGATTGGGTCCACACCAGCGCGTACAATAAAACGTATACTTGCCGGGTTGATCAAATAGCAACGTGGTCGTCGTCCACTGGCCGGGCAGCACATCGATCGCCGGTAGCGCACTTTGGCCTACGGCGAAACTGTGCACCACATCGTCCGAGGTCAGGCGCAGCTGCAGTGGTTGACCCACTTGCGCGGTGAGATCGCCCGGCATCCAGCCGCCGGTGTCGGCCATCCGGCCGTGCAGCTCGATCGCCTCCGGGTTCGATCGGGTCAGGACGGCCGCGAGGGGTAGACCCAGCACCAACACCAGCACACACCACCAGGCGAAGCGTTCCGCTTTCATCCGATTAACAATCCCATTAAGCCCACGGTGATGACGAAACAGAAGCCCATCACCGGCAGCGCTTGCAGCAGGCTGCGGCGCCCCGACTGTTTTTCGGCCGCCGCAGGCGGCGTGACCTCGCGCGCGATGCGGCGCGCGGTGACACACGCCCACCACAGACCACCGATTAGCACACCCGCCTGCAAAAATGGCACGAGTGACATGAGGTAAGGCTGCCACTCGACGTGCACTGTGCCCAGGAGATTCCAGCCCCAGCCCAGCGGATCGCTCAACGTTGGCCAGAGATACGACAGACTGGCGAAGACGAAAGACAGACTGAAGGCGATCCACGCCATCAAGCCCAGGGGCACTAACACATACGCGAACGAGACAAACGACTTCTTCAGAGTTTGGTTTGACTGCGTTAGGATGCGACCCGCCGCCACGGCCAGCAGAAACGCGCCGGGCAGGATCACGTAGATCAAACCGAGGAGCGTCAGGGCATAGACCAACCACTCGGCTGTGCCGATCGAATAGGCCGCCAGCTTCAGCGTCCCCCACGGTCCCAACATCACTGCCGAATAAATCAGCGCTGCGCCAAGCATGATGAAGGCCTTGAAGGCTTCGTCGAGTCGGCGGCCAGTGGACTGTTGCAGGTCTGCTCCGAAGGAGCGTAAGTTGAAGGCCACATTGTCCCGGGTGCAGGTGCGCAGGCATTCCAGGCACAACCCGCAATTGATGTTCTTCGTCAACGTGCCCGGATAGACCAGCCACGGGCAACCATAGCCGTCGACGCTGCCGGTGTAGCACGATTTCTGGGTATGGCCGGCGCAGACCGCGGGATCTTTCACGCGCATTTCCACCGGCGCCACTTGCGCATACAAGCCGATGAAGCCGCCAACCGGACAGAGGTAACGGCAAAAAGTGCGCCGCTCAAAGATGAGGCTGGTGGCCAGGGCAATGATCAAGAAGAGCAGCAGTACGGCACCCGTCACGCTGGGCTGCGTCAAGACGACCGCGCTGAACAAGGCCAATAATGTGAAGGCGATGTTCTGCATCCAGATATTTCTAAAGCGTCGCGGCTATTTGTGCTGGAGGCTGAGGCCCCGGCCCTGTGGCTTCAGCAGCGCGCCATTTTGCAGCCATTCACCCGGCATGGGAATGGGACAGATGGCGCACCAGCCGCGCCCCAAAAACGGCACGACGATCAACATCAACAGCGCCCACCAGACGATCCACACGAAGACGATGCTGAAGTTGTGATTGCCTACCGGGGTGCCGATCAGGCCCGCGAGAATGGCGAAGACGAAGCCGGCCAAGGCAATGACGCGCATGACAAACTGCGGCCAGCGGCTGCGCAGCGCGGCTTTGACGATCGGGTTGCGTGTGAGCTCGATCGGCGCTTTACGCGACGTCATCGACGCTCGTCCTGGGAGCGCACCCAGGTGTAGGGGCGCGTCCGCTGTGAGGGCGGATCCACACACTCGCGCTGATGGCCAAGAGACCCAGACCAATGGCACGCCACAACAGATCGTTCGCGCCAACGTTGAGCTTGCCAATCATGAAGGGATGCAGCGCGCCGCACGTGACCGAGCAGCGGAAGCGAAAGGACCCCGATCGATCGGCGCTGAAAGAGAGGCTGGCCGTTTGACCCGGATCAGCCGTGAGGTTGAGATCGTAACCATCAATGTACAGGCCGTGTACCACATCGGTGGCGACGAGATCGATCGTGACCTGATCGCCGGGATTGACGTGGATGGCTGCGGGTGTGTATTGAAAGCTGCTGGCTTCAATGCGGAAGTGCCGCGCGGCGGGCGCCGCCAGAGCGATGGGGTTAGGCGCCATCACGATGGCCAAAGCCGACAATCCGATGAAGAGCAGGGGCAGTGAGAGACGAGTGCGGATCAGATCCATATAACGCTCACAGTATTCATACTTCCTAAAACTGCTCCGTATCCTGCGGGTTTATCCCCTACGGCATATTCGTCGGGCCGAAACGGCTGTAGGTCTTATCAACGTAGGCTTTGATGTCTTGCGGACTTTTACCCTGTTTCGACAGGCGCATGGCATCCTGAGTGATGTCCACGCAGATCGAGCAGCCCAGGGCATGTCCGTCGAATTTGACCTGGCCCGCCGCATCAACGCTCTCGACATAGCAGGCATAGTTGGAAGCATGCCCCATCGCGCCGCAGCCGCAGTAGCAGGGGATGCTCTGCACCACTGCGGGGTTAGCGACGGCAAATTGGTACGCTTGCTGTGTCACGAGCGGTGCGCTCTGCACTTCTTCTGGCATCAGCGACATAGGCGCCATCTGCAGCTCGTGCTCGGGGGAGGTGGAAGCGGAAGCGGTGCCGCCACAGCCGGTGAGCAGACCACCAGCCAAACTCAAGACAAAGCTGAACAACATTACGCGTCGGAACATGGAGGACCTTTCTCGTGATCGGGTTTGTCAACGTCCTCATCTTAGTGGATTGCTCCGCGCTTCACCAGCGTAAATCGGCGGGATATGATCCCCGCCATTTGGCGGGGGGCCAGGTGTCACGGGCGTGAGGTGACAAATGACGCGTCTTGCTTCACTTGGCGGGAAAGCGGTATGGGGATCAGGCTAGATCGAGAAGCTGACTTGTCACTTCTTCTCAAGCCGAGGTGTGACGGTCGATCCTGCTGCCAGACAAAAGTCTCCCCACCCAGTGTTGCTGGTGGGGAGACCCGGTTAGTCGGGGTGGGACCAGGGTGAGGTTACACCCACCACTCTGGCCGCGTGTGCAAGCGCGGATCGCTGGCGTACAGTGCGCGGATGTCGTCGAATGATGCCTCAGGCTCGATCGTCAGTGCTGCGATCCGATCGAGCAGGGTGAGGTCATCCGGTGAGACGCTATCCTCCGGACCGGCCATCAAGCCCCAGCCGTCCCACGGCAGCAGTTCGATCTTGTTGAGCGAGAGGAAGTCGCGCACCAGATCGTTCTGCACGAACCACTGCCCCCGCCACTCGAAGATACCGAATTGGTTGGGCGCCACGTCGCCCGATCGGACCAGCTGCCACGCCCGGCCGCCGATGATGAATTGATCGGGCGGCACATCCAGCGGATCGAACGTGATCTTCAGATCGTCGCGTTGGAACTGATCGAGCTGCGCATCGACCATGATCCAGCGCTGCTGTGCGGCGTTCCAGTATTCGCAGACCCAGTGATCTTCGTAGGTACCGGGATTGAAGTACGCGCCGAAGCCACAGCGTCCACGGGCGGGGATGCCCTGGTGGCGCAGCATGGCACAGAGCAGCGTTGTGTGATCACGGCAGTTGCCGACGAACTTGTGCTCCAGATCGCGCGGCACCGTTAACGGCTGTGGATCGAGTTCGTGGATGTGCGCTAGTATCTTGGGAATGAAACGTAGATTCACCTCCTGCTTGCGTTCGTCGGAGAGCGGCAGCCCATAGCGCTCGGCCCAGAAGATGTGGATCATCACGCCTTGCACCACCTTCACCAGCGAAGGGATGTCGGTGGGCAGATCGGCTAGCCGGTGAGCCTGATCTTGCGGATCCGTCATTGGGCCGAGTTGGGCGTAGTAGTTCAGCAGATCGATATGAGGGGCGGTCTGTTCGCGTAACATGCTGGCTCCTTGCAAGCGAGATGTGAGGACGCAACTATACACCTTCCCGTGGGGGGAGAGTCAAGGGGAGGGCAGCCGGTCTGATCTTTTACAACTTGCTTTGATACTGGGCGACAACCTCGGGCAAGTTCCAGGCGGTGCAGGCCTCGACCATGACTTGATACACTTCGCGGCGAAATTCTTTGACGGGCTGATCGCCATGCGCCTGTTGGATGAATTCTTCCAGAGCCGCTTCTGCTCGAGCGGGTTGGCCGACCCGGATGGCCAGCAGTGCGTAATCGATCTGATTGGCGAAGACGTAGAACTGTTCTGATCGCGCCTGGGCGGCGGCCTCAAGTGCTGCTGCGGGTTGACCCCGGCGCAGGAGTGCACCCGCGCGCAGCCAATGCAATTTGCTGATATTCGGCACATCGACGACGTTCTGGGCCAGTGCCTGTTCCACTACGGCCAACACGTTGTCGTCCTGGTTTAGCAACGAATACAGCCTGCCCAACATGACCCGGGGCCGCATGTCCTGTGGAGAAAGCTCCATGGCCCGCGCAAAATTTTCAAGCGCCGGATCGACCTCATGGTCGTACATCTTCAATACACCACGCAGATAATATTGACCGTTCCAGTCGGGATACTGCGCGCTCAGCCGTTCGACGCTCTCCATGACTTGTAACACTTCGGGGCGTGGCTCATCATTGGGGGTGAACCATAGCAGATTGAAGGCCTCTTTTTCGGCGGCATCGATGAGACTTTCTTCCAACCAGGTCTGATACCAGGTTGCAAAGTCAGCGGCCACCTGGCTGACCTGTCCATCGCCTGCGGTGTAATCCACCCACACTTGCCCCGCCGCCTCACCCGTCACGACGAGCAAGTAGCCGTAACCGCAGCCCAGATCAGCCAAATACAGACAACCATCAAAGGGATGGCTGTCCGCGGGAATGGGCAACACCTCATCGGGCCTGGGCGCATCCCACGGTTCGGTGAAGGGATAAGGCTTGGCTGGATCAGACGGTCGAGCTAATTCGGCCCGCGCCCCCGTGCCCGCTTCGAAACGATCGCCGCTCTTGGTAGTAACGACGCTGGTCACTTGCGAGAAACTGTCGCAGTGCCAGGCCTCCAGTGGTTTCAAGCCATAGCCGGGTCCAACTCCGCCGTTGCCCGCTTTCAGCAAAAAATCGCGATAAGCGCGCGGCAGGCTGAGGTGATTCTCGCGTTCAAACAGCGCCAGGTCTGCCTCGGTCAAGGTGGGGAGCAATTGATATTGATGCGTCTGTGCGCCAAAGACATTCAATCCCGTATCGAGCACACGCAATTGTTCCAATGAGGCCAACAATTCTTCTGTAGTGGGCATGCTGGTTCCTTGAGAGAGGAGATTGAAGCTGTGAGGGGCGATTATAGCACTCTTTAACGGATAGACCTCGAAGGTTTTACATTCAAGACGGCCTGTCTGGATCATCAGTCCGATTGATTGTCACGGCCTGCCTGATGATCCAGTAAAGCCTTCGAGGTCTTGGTTACCGTTCTAACTGCTTCCGGGCAATGGCCCTGGTATCTTCCTCAGCGTCGTGGAGGCACTCTTGCAGCAAGGCGTCGTCGAGTGCTTGGAATTGATCGAGTAGTTTGACCACTGAACTCCGACAAAGAGTGCAAGGCGTATTTGCATAAACCCAACGCAGGGCTGGTGCCAATTCTGGATCGGCATGTCGTTCGGCTATATTTATAAGCTCCACCCCCCAGCTGTGAGCGTCTTCGCAATCTTCCAGTTCAATAGTCACTACTGCTGAATTGATTGCTTGTGCATCTTCGCTTTGGTAATTATGCAGAAACAAGGCAAGCACGGCGCTGTCCGAACTGTTTAATTGACCGGCAGTAAGTTTCGTACTTGCCAAGGTGCGTATGCGTGCATCAGTAATTTGTGCTAAGGCGATGAGCGCCGCTTCTCGAAGGTCTTCATTGTCGCCAAATGCCCACTTGAAGATAATGTCATCTAAGCGCGGTGGCGAAGCTCGTCGAAATACCCACAATAGACGTACGCGCGCCACATCGTCGGTTGCGGTTAACAGTGCGTTGTATACAACCTCCAATTCGTCAGATGTCGCATAGCGGCCAAAAACGGTGTAATAACTCGGATACTCGCTGGCACCGTTTTTCGCATCATCGAGGATCTGGTTGATGGGACGAATGTGTTTGCGCGCTTCTTGTCTCGCCACCTCTCTGTCAACGGGCTGATCTAACGACGCGAACACACCACGGGCTTCAAGATATTCCCAATACGCTTGAATCGCAGAGTCGTTCTGGGCATTTTGCAGTAGTGCTGCTTGATAGATTTGCTTGGTTTCATTTGTCCACCAGAAATAATCGGGCCTATCATTTGGATCGATTATCAGCCGTTGGCCGTAGATTCTGGCTAAATCAATGACACCTTCAACGCCTGCCAAATCTCTCCATTCCTTAGCCCCAAGCCAATCGTCACAAGCAGGATCATTAGCTTTCTCAAAGGCATAAACCTTTACTGCTTGTCGCGCTAGTTCATCACCCCGAATAGCCATTTCCTTTGCCAGATTGCACAATTGCTGTGAATCCCAAGTGTCAGTCTCTGTGCTTAAGGCATCTAGGATGGATTCCCGAAAACGCGCATAATGAGATGTTTGGCCGAACATCTCAAATAACCATACAGCTCGACTTGATTCATCCTGAGGGTCATAACTTTGTTTGTGAAGGCACGCTTCCAAAACGAGGTCAGCCACATCGTCAAGTCCGTAGTTGGCAACGTGCAGCCAGGCACGCCCCAACCCTTTCTTTAGCGCTACCGCAAATTCAGCGCGATTCAATAGTTGCATAGCTGGTTTATCCTTGATGAACTTTGCTCCGACTGCGAGTTATTCAAGCAGGAACTTGCGCATTTCGTCATAGACCTGTTGCTCCTGGGCGATGAAACAGTAGTGATGCCCGCCGGGAATCACGATCATTCTCGCGTGAGGAAAGCGGCTCTGAAATTCGGTGATGAAGGCCTTGAAGGCCGGATCCCTGACCTCGCGAATGAAGTCCTCGTATGCGGCTTTTTGTGCGGCGGTGTACTCATCGGTCAGTTGACGTTGGCGCTGCCCGTAAATGCAGAGCGTGGGAATTTTGGCTTCCACGCGTTGGGGGGCGTAGCCTTTAATCAGATTTTCAACAATCGCTTTTTCAACGAAGGCGGGCATTCTATCGACGTAGACGCCGTCTTCGTTCACTCTTACTGCATGGGAGAATTCCTCGTCCCAGAGATCGCTCCAGATTGCCGCAAATTCGGGAATATCCCTTTTCACGATGGCGATGTACTCCTCGAACGTGCGAGGTGGAGCGCTGTCTGCTCGTTTTATCTCCACCATGTTGAGTGGATTCTGGGCCTGAATGGTCGCTTCCCATCTGCGGTCATCCAGCGCTTCCAGATAGATCAACTTCTGGACCCGTTCCGGGTACGTTGCAGCCAAGTGGGTCAGCTCGACACCCGCCAGCGAGTGACCGGCCAGGCTGGCGGTTTCAATCTTCAGGCAATCCATGAACTGCCGAATATCTTCGACCAACGTGTCGGCAGCATAGCCTGTTTCGGGATAATCGGAATCACCATGTCCACGGCGGGTGAGGGCCAGGACGCGGAACTTGTCGGTGAAGCGCGGAGCGAATTTATTAAAGATGTAAGCGGAGGATCCCATGCCGGTGAGAAAGATCAACGCCGGACCTGCTCCGCCCCAATCAAGATAATGTAGGCGGATTCCGTTTACATTGACAAAGTCGCTGGTGTGATTCAAGGCTTTCATTTTTCTCCCTTTTGTCTGCTGGGTTAGGGTAACAGCTTGTGAACTGCCACTTCGTCGACAACCACCTCATTGGCGGTAACTTCCGTTTGCCGATCGATCTTGATCGTCCTGATCAACAACGGCAGGACCGTCGCCAGCACCACCGCGCAGATGGTCAGCGAGACCGGAATCCCCAGCGCCAAGCCGATGACGCCGACGATCGGCCCGCCGAGGATCTGCCCCAGTGCGTCGATCTGGCTCGACATCGAGATAACCGTCGCGCGCACGCTCGACTCGGCGTGCTGATTGACCCACGCGGTATACAACGGTCCCACGGTTTGTCGCAGCGACGAGAAGCCCCACAGCGCCAGCACGGCGATGATGAAACTCCCCGTCAACGCGAACGTCAACAGCCCGGCCACCATGCCCGTGATGAGCAGCAGCACCGCGCGCGCCACCGGCCCGTGCCTGGCCGTATCGACGCGTCGTTGCACGAACTCGGTTACCCCCAGACCCAGCAGCATACCGGCCGCCCGGATGAGGCCGAACCAGACGACGGGTTGCAGATTGCCGATGGTGGGCAGCGTGATATTTTCCAGCAGGTGCGCGGCCCACAGGCGATCATAGCCTTCGCTGTACAGGCCCAGAATCAGACCGATCGTCAGGATGTTGATCAGCGCGGGTTTGCCGCGCACGACGCGCAGCCCGCTCTTGAACGTGTGCGCCATCGATTGAAAGGTATTACGATCTTCGCGTGGGGTAGGCTCGAAGCCCGTCTCCGGCATGATGATGATCAGCACGAGCCCCAGCACCATCAGCAGAGCGCCGCCCAGCACGATGGGGAGGTTGACGCCCAACGTGCCGATCAACGTCCCCGCGCCGATGCCGATCAGCGCTCCGACCGTGCCAATCTGCGAAGCGCGCAAGAACGCCTTGCCCGCTTGCTCCTCGCCCACCTCGTCGGCAATCCAGGCCTGGGTCGCGCCGCTGGTGAAGGTGTAACCCAGGCCCCAGATCACCTGCGCCAGCAGGATCGGTGCGAAGAACGGAAACGCACCTTCGATAACGAAGCCCAGCCCCATCACGAACATGCCGATGATGATGGACAACCGGCGGCTGTAGACATCGGCGATGACGCCCGTGGGCACTTCGCACACAAACGCCGAGACTTCCAGCGTCGTGCCCACCAGCACCAGTTGCAGTGCATTCAGCCCGACCACATTCACTTGATACACACTATCCACCACAAACATCATCGAGAACAACAGCGACAGCGTGAACTCCGAGAAGAGATACACGGGGTACGCCGCGCGTTTGGTTTTGAAGCGAGAGAACATGTCAATTCCTTAAAGAAAGCGGCTGGCTGCGAGCCGTTGGCCGTTGGCTCAGCTTGTGCCAGAGCTAACTGCCAACTGCCAACTACCAGCTACCAAAGTAATCTTTCATCCCCAGAAAACTTTCATAGCGCCGTGAAGTGATGGCGCCGGTGCTCACCGCCGATTTGATGGCGCAGCCCGGCTCGCGCGTGTGGGTGCAGTCCAGTCCGAATTTGCAGCGCCCGATATAGCCCCGCATCTCCGGCAGCAGCTGCGCGAAATCATCGATCTCGTTCCAGATCTTGAACGCGCGCTGCCCCGGCGTATCGACCACGCCGCCACCGAACGAGAGATCAAACAGCTCCAGGTGCGTGGTGGTGTGGCGGCCCTCGCGATTGTGATCGTTGACGGCCTTCACGCGCAACCCCAGCCCCGGCTCGACGGCGTTGAGCAAGGTCGTCTTGCCCACTCCCGATTTGCCCCACAGCACCGACACGCGAGTTTGCAGCGCGGCCTTCAGCTCGTCGATGCCCAGGCCGCTGACCGCGCTGGTCAGGATCACCTGATAACCAATCTGCCGGTATAGCTCGATCTCGTGTGAGAGATCGGCGGTGAGCAGATCGGCCTTGGTGAAACAGATCAAGGCCGGGATATCGCTCGCTTCGGCGGTTGCCAGATGCCGATCGAGCAGATCCCAGCTCGGGGTTGGATTGGCTGCCGGCAGCACCACGACGATCTGATCGAGGTTGGCGACGATCACTTGTTCACGCGGCCCGCTCTTCTTGTAATGCCGTCCGCCATCCGTGGCGGGGCGTGAGAGTTTGTTCCGGCGCGGCGCAATCTCTGTGATGGTACCGGTGCCGTCTGCGGCAAGCAGCATACTCACCCGATCGCCGACCGCGACGGGATCGACGGTGTCGAGTTCTTTGACCTCCAGCACGCGCTTGGGCATGGATGAGGGATCGGCTATTGAGAACATGAGCCGCTTGCTCAGGTTACCGATCAACGTGCACACGATCGAGCGGCTATCCGCCGATCGGACGGTGTACTTCCCCAGTGTCTTCTTCACGACGATCCCTTGCTGGATCGTTTCTTCAGTTGTCTTTTCAGACGTATTCATGGTAGAGAATCTCCAGATGGAAAACAAAAACGGCCACAGGACATTACCCGTGGCCGCGTTTTACTCTGCCCCACTGGATGGATAACATCCGGTGTGTGGATGTGACCATCCACACTGAGCAGGGGGTAGAAACAAAAACGCCACGGGGCCGAGGCACCGTGGCGTTCGATAGGCAGAAGAAGACTACCGAGGCAGGACAGGCGCACTCAGCGAATTGCTTTCGCGGACAACGGCAAATACAATTGTCATTTGTGCGCCTCCTTAAAGAAGATGGCGCGAGTCTACCACGTGAAGCAGTCAGCGTCAAGCCGATACGCCAAATTTGACCGGAATCTTACCCAGCGCAGGTTTAAAGCGCCGTCAACTCGACATAGAGTTTTAGGCGGATTCCGTTTTGGCCGAAAATCGGTCAAAAATTTGACATGCTACCCATGAATGTGCTACCCTTACCCCCGGTGAGGATTTATGCATCGCGAACGAATTTCCGACGACGTTTACGTTTTTACCAGTGGTCTGTATGCTCAGGTCACTGCCTGTGCCATCGTCACGTCTGATGGGGCCGTGGTCATCGACACGCTGCCGTTTCCCAACGAAACGCGCCAAGTGATCGAATATGTCGAACGCCGCGCGCCGATCAAGTATGTGATCTATACGCATTACCACGCCGATCACACTTACGGCGGATATCTTTTCCGTCAGGCGCAGTTCATCGCGCACGAATTGTGCCGTGAGCTGCTCATCACGCGTGGCGACGCCGGCCTGAAATTGGCCCGGGTGCAAAACCCCAGCCTGGTCGACGTTCAACTGCGGCTCCCCGACATCGTCTTCACGGGCGAGATGTCGCTGCGTCTGGGCGGCAAGACCTTCGTTTTGACTCATTCGCCCGGCCACACGCCGGATGGCATCACTGTCTACATCCGCGAGGATAAAATCCTGTTTGCGGCGGATACGGTGATGCCTGTGCCCTACATCGTCGATGGCGATGCTCCGACGATGTTGAAATCGCTGCAGATCTTGAAGGGCATGGCGCTGGAGAATGTGGTGCAGGGCCACGGTGAGATCGTCCTGCGCGGCGAGATCAATGAGACCATCAACAGCAGCATCAATTATCTCAACAAGATGCAGAACGCCGTGGTCAGCGCGCTGCTGGCCAATCAATCCCGGGACGACATGCTGCGCGAGTACGACATTGAGTCGTGCGGCAAGACGCGCATTGCCTTGAACGGGCTGGTGCAGCAACTGCACGCCGCTAATTTGATCGCGACTTACGATCGGCTTAGCACGGATAAAGGCAAACTGGCGGCCGCTAAAGCCCGAGCGGCTGCATTCGCCCCGGAGAAAACGGTCAGCACGTCGAAGACAAAAGCCAAGGCGACGAAGAAGCCGATCCAGGTGAAAGCCAAAGCTGCAAAGCAAGAGGCCAAGCCGAAAGCGAAACCCGCCGGCTCAGCCGAGAAGCCTTCACGCCCGAAGGCCAAGAAGTAATCCTCCGCGCCGGTGTTCTTGTCTGCGCGGTCGGGGTGCAGGGGGTTGCTTGACACCCCCTGGTGCCTATGGCATAATCGCGCGCACTGACCTTGATGGAAACGAGTAGGCTTGGCGCAGCGCGCAAAAGTCGCGCGGCACAACAGCGAGTGTGGGAGGGTGGAAGCCGCACGTGATCGCCGGGCAGAAAATCCTTCCGGAGTCGGCAACCGAAAACATTCTGTGAGTAGGCTTGCCCGGTGTCGTCGACCGTTAACCGCGACGCAGTGATAGTGGTCACTGCTGAAGAGCCTGATCGATTCGATCGGGAAGCGGGGTGGTACCGCGAGAGCAATCCGTTCTCGTCCCTGTGTGGACGAGGCGGATTTTTATTTGGGGAGAAGATCCATGACCGTTGCCCTTTATCACACCGACGCTTATCTCAAAGAATTCGAGGCGGTCGTCACCGCGGTTGATGGTCACAAAGTCGCGCTCGATCGCACGGCCTTCTATCCCGGTGGAGGCGGCCAGCCCAACGATGTGGGCCTGCTCAGCGTGGGTGATCAAACATGGCGGGTCGTTAAGGCCGGTAAACAGGGCGCGGAGCTGTGGCACGAACTCGATCAGGAAGCGCCGCCGGTCGGGACGCCGGTGCAGGGCGCCATCGATTGGGATCGCCGCTACCGCTTGATGCGCACGCATACCGCCATGCATATTCTGTGTGGCGTGATTTTCCGCGATTACGGCGCCAGCGTCACCGGCGGCAACATGGAGCCGCTGAAAGGTCGCATGGACTTCGAGTTCGAGACGATGCGCCAGGAGTTCGTGAAACAGATCGAGGAGAAGATCAACGTCGAAGTGGCAGAGGCGCGCCCGACACGGGTGCAGATTCTGCCGCGTGAGGAAGCCTTTCAGATTCCCGATCTGATCCGCACCAAGATCAGCCTGCTGCCGGAAGGTATTGCCGAAGTCCGCACGGTGGAAATCGTCGGCCTCGACTTGCAAGCCGATGGCGGTACACACGTGGCCAACACGTCGGAAGTCGGCCACATTCGGGTCGTGGACTACAAGAGCAAGGGCAAGATCAACAAGCGGATAGAAGTGGCGCTGGATGGGTAAAGAACAGCCAGAGACGGGGCATCCTTATGGAACGCGTTGAGTTCGAAGAGTTCGAGATTGACAATCAGGGTGCAGACTCGTCCACGCAGGTGGACGATCGGCTTTAAGTCCGCGAGGTGCGAATTTATTCGCTTGCTTACAGAGTAATCAATCCAATTTGTGGATCAGGAGCAGAGCATGTCCTTCAAACCCGTCAGCACCAAAATCGATTTTCCCGCGCAGGAACGCGATATTTTGCACTGGTGGAAAGAGATCGATGCGTTCAATAAACTGCGTCAACAACTTGCATCATCGGCCAAGCGCTACTCATTCCTCGACGGGCCGATTACGGCCAACAATCCGATGGGCGTGCATCATGCCTGGGGCCGCACCTACAAGGATGTTTATCAACGCTACCATGCGATGCTGGGTGAAAATCAACGCTGGCAAAATGGTTACGATTGCCAGGGCTTGTGGATCGAAGTCAACGTCGAGCGCGATCTCAACTTCAAGAGCAAACGCGACATCGAAACCTATGGGATTGCGCCGTTTGTCATGTTGTGCAAGCAGCGCGTGTTGAATTACGCGGCGGTCCAAACGGAACAATCTATCCGCCTGGGTTACTGGATGAACTGGGACGATCCCGCCGGTCTGCGTTTGCTGCGCGATAAACTGGGCGAGGACCCCAACCAGCCGATCGATTATCACGGCCCCGACGGATCGTTCGAAGGCACGATCGAGCAGGTGGTGGGTCAGCTCGGCGTCGGCCGGCTGGGCGGCTCGTACTTCACGTTCAGCGACGAGAACAACTATCAGATCTGGGGCTTCTTGAAGAAGTGCTTCGATCGCGGTTGGATCTACAAGGGCCACGACGTGATGCCCTGGTGCTGGCGCTGCGGCACCGGCATCAGCCAGCACGAGATCGTCACCGAGGGCTACGTCGAGAAAACCGATCCCGGCCTCACCGTGCGTTTCCCGCTCGTCGGCTACTGGGGCGACGGTGCAACGAAAGAATCGCTGTTGGTGTGGACGACCACGCCGTGGACGCTGACCTCGAATGTCGCTGCGGCCGTGGGGCCTGAGCTGACCTACGTCAAAGTCAAGCAGGGCGCTGAGCATCTTTACCTGTCCAAGGGTACGTTGAAGATGCTTAAGGGCAAGTACGAAGTGATCGGAGAACTCCAAGGTCGCGAGATGGAAGGCTGGCAGTACTACGGCCCGTTCGACGATCTGCCGGTCGCCGTCGCTTCGCGAGAAGCGCATCGCGTGATCTTGTGGGAAGAAGTGGGCGAAGAAGACGGCACCGGCATCGTCCACATCGCACCGGGTTGTGGCGCGGAAGACTTCCAACTCAGCAAGCGCTACGATCTACCGGTGATCGCGCCGCTCGACGAAGACGGCGTCTATCTCGACGGCTTCAACTGGCTGACCGGGCTGAATGTCACAACTGTCAAAGATCCGATCGTGGAAGATCTCAAACTTAAGGGCCGCTTCTATCGGCTGGACGATTACGTGCACCGCTATCCCGTCTGCTGGCGCTGCAACACGCCGCTGATCTTCCGCCTCGTCGACGAATGGTACATCAGCATGGACGGCCTGCGCCAACCGATGATGGAGGTGACCAACCACATCCGCTGGATTCCCGACTTCGGCAAAGAGCGCGAATTGGACTGGCTGCGCAATATGCACGATTGGATGATCAGCAAGAAGCGCTACTACGGATTGGCGCTGCCCATCTTCGATTGCGAAAATTGCGGCCATTTCGAAGTTATCGGTTCGCGCGAAGAGCTGAAAGAACGCGCGGTGGAAGGCTGGGCAGAATTCGTCGGACACTCGCCGCACCGGCCCCATATTGATGCCGTGAAGATCAAGTGCGCGAAATGCGGTGAACTGGTCGAGCGCATCAAAGATGTGGGCAACCCCTGGCTGGATGCCGGCATCGTCTCCATGAGCACGCTGGGCTATGGGCTTGACCCTGAATATTGGCGCACCTGGTTCCCGGCGGACTTCATCACCGAATCGTTCCCCGGCCAGTTCCGCAACTGGTTCTACGCCCTGTTGGCCATGGCGACCGGCGTGGTCAATGAGCGTCCGACTAAAACGGTTCTGGGTTTTGCCACGCTCGTCGGTGAAGATGGCCGTCCGATGCACAAGAGTTGGGGCAATTCCGTTGAGTTCAACGAAGGCGCGGACAGGATTGGCGCCGATGTGATGCGTTGGATGTTCGCCAATCAGCGTTACGATACCGATATGCTCTTCGGTTATCATCTGGCCGATGAGACCCGCCGCCGCTTCTTCATTCCGCTGTGGAATGTGTATTCATTCTTTGTGACCTATGCGAATCTGGACGGTTGGACGCTCAGCGGCGCGGGCGAACTAACGCCGCTCGATCGGTGGATTCGCGCTCGCCTGCACGAATTGATCGGCGAAGCGAATGCCGCACTGGCCGATTACGATCTGCCGCGCTTCGCCAAAGCCACCGAGGTCTTTGTCGACGATCTAAGCAATTGGTACGTACGCCGCTCGCGCCGGCGTTTCTGGAAGAGTGAAGGCGACGCCGACAAGCAAGCCGCGTACTCGACGCTCTATGAAGTATTGGTGAACCTGGCCAAGGTTCTCGCGCCCGTGCTGCCGTTCCTGACCGAAGCGCTGTATCAGAATCTCGTACGCTCGCTTGATGCCGCCGCACCCGAATCGATCCATCACTGCGCCTATCCCCAGGCCGACGCAGCTCTGATCGATCGTGAACTGCTCGACGACGTGGCCCTCAGCCGCGCAGTGGTGACGTTGGGCCACTCGATTCGGGCCTCCTCCAATCTGAAAGTGCGCCAACCGTTAGGCCAGGCCATCGTCGTGGTTGCGCACGAGCGGCAGGACCGCGTCAGACGCACGGCGGACATCATCGCCGACGAACTCAACGTGAAGTCCGTCGCGTTAGCTGAAGATGAAGCGGCTTTGGTGACGTATAAATTGCTGCCGGACAACAAGAAACTCGGTCCGAAGTTCGGGGCACAATTCCCGCAGGTGCGGGCGGCGCTCCAAAACGCTGATTCATTTGCCGTCGCGCAATCAGTCCGATCGGGGCAGAGTGTAACGCTGGGCGAATTCGAGCTCGCGCCGGATGAAATCCTGGTCACGCCGCAGCCCCGTGAGGGGTTCGCCATCGCCTCGGAAAGTGGTGTCGTCGTCGCGCTGGACACCCATGTCACGCCCGAACTGAAACAGGAAGGCCAGGCGCGTGAAGTGGTGCGCCGCGTGCAAGACCTGCGCAAGACCGCCGGTTTCGAGATCAGCGATCACATCGTGCTGACGTACCAGGCCGAGGGCGAGATGAAAGCTACCCTGGAGCAATGGGCGACGTACATCCAGTCAGAAACGTTGACAGATGAGCTGCACGCCGGGGAACCGAGCGGCACGACGGATGCGGATGAGATTGATGGCATGCAGGTCAAGCTGGGAGTGATGAAGCGGGAGTGAGTAACGAGTCATTGCCCGCTGACGCCTGACTCATTACTTGTTACGAATGTGGTAGAATTCGCCGCACCAAGGAGGTCGCCATGCCGATCCCATATGATCGACTTAAACAGGCGTTGTTAACAGAACAGGCTTCGCTGACGAGGGAACTCAACGAGTTGCAGTCCACGATCAAAGAAGAAGGCGTGGGCTACAGCACACATCCCGCCGACGAAGGCACGACTGCGTTTGATCAGGCGCGCGATCTGGCCGTCAAGGTCAGCGCTGAGCATACGTTGAAACTGGTTGACGACGCGTTGGCCCGCCTGGACAACGGCACCTTTGGCCTATGTCTTGATTGCGGACAAGAGATCGATGCCGCGCGGCTGGAGGCGATTCCCTACGCGCCGGTCTGCTTGAGCTGCCAGGCGAAACGGGAACATCGCTAAGCGGGTCTCTGGTACGCTTGTTCGCGTGTGCGCCGCAATGGATGTTGCGCCGCAAAGGATGCTGCGCCACGAAGTAGGCCGTATAAAGACACGGAGGTTATCTGGACTCCGTGTTTCATTGTTTCAGCGGGCAAGGCGGGTAGTCTACCTTGCCAAACGGCAGTGGGACGCCGTTTCTGGGTAAGCTGTGTGAAGAGTGAGGCTGGATAAATTGAAGAAGACAACGTGGCTCATCTTGATCTACGCAGGGTTGATCATCGCCCTCGATCAACTTAGCAAATATTTAGTGACGACCTTTCTGCCACTGGGCGGCGCGTGGTCGCCGTTTCCCGGTGCGAATCCCGTCTTTCAGATCATCTATACCTATAACACCGGGGTGGCGTTTGGTCTGTTCAAAGATCTGGGACCGGTGTTCGTCGTCATGGCGTTGATCATTGTCGGGGTGATCGTGATTTACTCGCGCAAACTGCGAAATGATCAACGACTTACCTGCCTGGCGTTGGGGCTGATGCTGGGCGGCGCGCTGGGCAACGTCAGCGATCGTATCCGGCTGGGGCACGTGATCGATTTCATCGACGTGGGCGTCGGCGCCACGCGCTGGTATACGTCGAATCTGGCCGATGTCGCGATCGTGCTCGGTGTGATCCTGCTGGGGCTGGCCACGCTAATCGATGATCGGCGCGAGCGGAAGAGGAATCGCCTCCACGAGGCGCAGACTGAGATTCAGTAACTCGCCTCCGACACGAAGCGTCGAACAGGGCGTGGGCGGTGTGCAACATCAATCCAGGAGAGGTTGTTCTGTTGAAGAAAACCATGTGGTTCATGTGGGGGGCCGCCGGCCTGGTCATGTTTATCGATCAGGCCGTTAAGTATTTTGTGTCGGCGGCGCTGCCTTTGGGCGCAGCCTGGTCGCCGCTGCCCGGCCCCCAGCCACTTATTCAGATCGTGCACGTGGCGAATACCGGCTTTGCCTTTGGCCTGTTCCGGGACCTGGGGCTTGTGCCCATCCTGGTGCCGCTGCTCATCAGCGGGTTTATTGTGCTTTACGTGCGGCGGTTGCACGCCGATCAAAAATTCATGGCGGCGGCCTTGGGCCTTACCCTGGGCGGCGCGCTGGGCAACGTCATCGATCGTATTCGGATCGGCTACGTCATCGACTACTTCGACATCGGCGTGGGCGTGTTGCGAAACGCATCCAATTTTGCGGATTGGTCGATCGTGCTGGGCGTCATCCTGCTGAGTGTGGCGATGTTCCTTGAAGAGCGGAAGCTGCAGAAAGAAAAAGCGTCGTAATCGGCCGGCACTGCAACAAATAGACCTGCTCATCTTGATACGCACATTCCACATCCACTGGCCAGCCTTGATTCAGTTCCAGCGCCCGCGCCAGGCGCGCCAGCGCTACGATCTGGTCATCACGCAAGGTTGATTCTGTTTGCAGCCCGCGCGGCACCGCCACTTCGCGCGTGCCGTCTGTGCCAGCGACCGTCATGTACAATTTGGCGGACACCAGCCGTTCCACGATTTTAAGATCCCGTTTGCGCACTAGGTACAGATCGGGTGTGACCGAGCCGCCCACCAGACTTTCCCCCAGACCCCAGGTCGCATTGATCACAATCTGATCCGTGTCGCCGGTGCGGGGATCGGCGCTGAAGACCACGGCCGACACATCAGCCATGATCAGTTGTTGAACCAACACGGCTACACCGCTTTCGGAACTTAGACCATGCCGCTGCCGATAGTGTACCGCGCGCTCGGTCAAGGCCGAGGCCCAGCAGCGCCGCACGGCTTCGGCCACAGCGGGCGTTCCCCGGACGTTGAGATAACTGTCGTGTTGTCCCGCGAAGGAAGTCTGTTGACCGTCTTCATCCACTGCCGAAGAGCGCACGGCCACGGCGGGTTGATTTAAGCGACAACGTGTGGCCAGATGTCGATAGGCTGTACTCAATTGGGCGTGCAGCACCGGCGAGAGAATCTGCTCAGTACGTTGCGCGGCCTCCAGGCAGAAGCCGGGCGGCACCGGATACTGTGCGGCGAGGCGGCCCAACTGTGCGGCTTTACCGCCCACCTGCAATGGATCGCGACCTGGGAGAGTATCGAGCCAGATGATGTTCATAATAGGGTCACCTTTCCGGCATTGCCATCCACTTCGATCAATTGCCCATCGGCGATACGAGCTGTAGCGTAACGCGTGCCCACTACGGCAGGAATGTGATATTCGCGTGCCACCACGGCACTGTGTGATAACATCCCGCCTGCATCGGTGACGACGGCGGCCGCGGTCAGGAACAGTGGCGTCCACGACGGCGCGGTGGTCGTCGTGACCAGTATGTCACCGGGCCGCACCCGTTGCGCCTCGGCCAGCGAATCGATCACCCGCGCCGGACCAATGACTTTGCCGCTCGATCCGGCCTGACCGCAGAGCACATGGCCGACCTCGGTATTGAGTGCCACGTCGTTGTTCAACCGGTTCATGTACTTTTGGATGCGGCGCGCCTCTGGCGAATAGAGCGGCGCAACTTTTGCCGGTCGCGTGCCCAGCTCGATCGGTTCGGGATACGAGCGCCAGTATTCCATCTCGGCGCGGCGCTGGGCCGTCAAATCGCGCATGTCCCAATCGGGCTGACGCAGCAGTTCACGCAGTTCGTCGATAAACAGATAGAAGATGTCGCACGGTTGCTGCAGGCGTTTCTCCCGGGCAAAGCGGCGGCCAAATTCACGCATGCCCCGATGGATTCGACCGAAGCCATTGAAGTCCAGATAGTAAGTGTGATTTTCGGTCAGCACCAGGCCATGCTGCGCGGCCGGCAAGATCTGCTCAAATCGTTCACGCACGGCGCGCGGATAACGGCTCAACACTTCGCGTGCGGCGGCAATGGCACCTTCACGCTCGGCGGCGGCGGCCTGCAGTTCGGCTGTCAGATCCCGATCGGGCTGGGCTAGATAATTCTTCAGGTTGTTGATCACGGGGGTGGGATCGTCTTCCCAACTGGGGCAGCCCCAATCCCACAAATCGCTGCGGCAACCATGCTCGCGGAGAAAAGCGCGTAAGTCTTGTAAGAAGGTGCGACCTTCTTCAACACCGTCTAGCGTTGCGCAGACTTCGGCGGCAGGACGTTCACAGATGATCTGCCTAACCGCCGGAACGCCACGGGCCGATCGGCTGAGCTGCCACAGGGCGCGTCCCATCTCCAGAGTCTTGTTATCAAAGCCCTGCAACAGGCGATGCGCGTCGAGGGGCGTGCTGCCCGGAAAGAGATCGGCATAGAAGTTTTCAAATTCGTGGATGGCAAACCACATCGGTGGCGCGAAGAGGTAATGCAGTTCCCATAAGCGTTGATAGCGCCGCAGCGTTTCATCCAGATGTGCGCACAAAGTCCTGAAATCGGCCTGCGTTAGATCAAAGGAATCCCAGAAAGCGAAGTGCCCGCGCAGCTCCGGCAGCCATTCGGTTGCCCACAGTTCGCCCAGGCGCAGACTCACGGCGCTGAGTCGGGCACGATTGCGCTTCGCACGGGCGCTCATTTCTTCGGGGGTGCCGCTGGCGGTAACAAGATGCATATACAGATAAGTATTAATGCGGCGTCCCTGGATGTCCAACACGGCTTCGTCGTACAACGTGACCGCCGGTTGCCGTGCGGCCGGGAACATCTCGGCGTTCGTGCTAAAACACAATGGCGTCATCGGATCAGGTAAATGTTCGCGATCGCGTGTCCAGTAGCGTTGGGCGTCTTCGGCCTGCGGCCAGGTCACGGGAAAATCGGCCGGCGGTTCGATGCGAGTGTCAGATAAAATATGGGCGAGCATAAGTCCCCTTTCGAGTGAAGCAGAATTTGATTTCACGCTCAGCATACATCAGGATATGCGCCGTGGATATGAAACACTTCACAGGTTGGCCGATTGAGATACAATTGCTTTGATCATGACCGACCAGCAAGTCATTACCCTCCAGGTCGATCAGGCGGCTCGTGAACGTCTCGATCGGTTTATCGCGACCCAACGTCCCGATCTCTCGCGCACGGCGGTACAGCGCCTGATCGACGACGGTTTCATCACGCGCAACGATTTGCCGTGCAAGGCCAGCGACAAAATCGGGCAGGGCGATGTGATCGTGGTGCGCATTCCGCCTCCCGCTCTCACCGAGCTCATCGCTGAAAATATCCCTCTCGTCATTGTCTACGAAGACCTCGACCTGGTGGTGATCGATAAACCGGCCGGGCTGGTGGTGCATCCCGCCGCAGGTCATGACCGCGGCACGTTGGTCAATGCGGTGTTGGGCCACGTTCCCGATCTGGGCAGCGCGGGCGGCATCGGCGGTGAGGTGCGTCCCGGCATCGTGCATCGGCTTGACAAGGATACCTCGGGTCTGATCGTCGTGGCCAAGCACGATCGAGCCTTGCAGTTTCTGCAGGCACAATTCAAGGCGCGCACGGTGAAGAAGATGTATCTGGCGCTGGTGGACGGCATCGTCGAGCCGCGCGCGGGCATCATCGACGCGCCGATCGGGCGCAGCAAAAACGATCGGAAGAAGATGGCCGTGCTGCCTGAAGGCCGATCGGCGCGCACGCGCTACCGGGTGAGAGCGATCTATCGCGATCCTGATCTGAGTCTGGTGGAAGCCTACCCTGAGACGGGACGCACGCATCAGATTCGCGTGCACTTCGCCTGGCTCAAGCATCCGTTGGTGGGCGATGAAACTTACGGGCGGCCGCATCCCCGTGTGCCACTCGAGCGTCACTTCCTGCACGCGGCCGCGTTGACGCTGACTCTGCTGAGCGGTGAAACACGCACGTTTACCGCGAAGTTACCGGGCGATTTACAAAGTGTGCTCGATCAGTTGACAGCGCTGGAAAAGTAAGGCAAAATGCGTTAGAACTTTCGTTCTACCTTAAGGAGACTCTGATGCGGGAACTCACCGTGGCCGTGGTGCAGCTGGCTGTGAAATTCAACGATGTTGAAGCGAACTTGATGGCGATTTCGGAATGGATTCGCCGCGTCGCGACCGAGCAAAAGGTCGATCTGATTGTCTTCCCCGAATTGTGCACCACCGGCTACGAATGTGGTGTGCGCTTTGTCGATTTCGCGCAACGCGTCCCTGGCCCATCCACCAACCTGATCGCGCAGCGCGCCAGCGATTTTGGCGTGCATGTGGCGTTTGGCATTGCGGCGAAGGAAAAAGTGGAGAGCGTGCTGTATAACGCGGCCGTGTTGGTCGGCCCGGATGGCGATATGGTGGGCGACTATCGCAAGGTCCACTTGAAGGGCGAAGAGCGGATGGCCTTTCGCGCCGGGTTCAAGTTCCCCTTGATCGAAACCGATTTCGGCAATGTGGGATTGATGCTGGGCTGGGATGTGGCCTTCCCGGAAGTGGCACGCACCTATGCGCTCGACGGGGCAGACTTGCTCATTGCCTGCGCCAACTGGGAAAAGCCGAATGAACAAGAGTGGCGCACGTACTTGATGGCACGCGCATTTGAGAACACGTGCTTCGTCGTGGCGGCCAATCGCATTGGCACCGACGCGACGTTGTCGTTCTGCGGCCAATCGCTGATCGTCGGGCCGCGCGGCAAGGTGTACGCCGAAGTGGAAAACGAAAAGATCGAAGTGCCCATTCCGGGCGCTTCGGCTCCGAGCGGAATGCCTGTCCCGACGACGGTGGTGGAGCAGGAAGTGGAAGGTTACGCGGTGGCGCGTATCGATTTAGACGAAGTCCGGCGGCATCGTGAAGAGCTGCAAATCTTGCAGGCGCGGCAGCCCAGCGCCTATCGCTCGATCGTGAAACAGTATTAGCCCTCACCCCAGCCCTCTCCCTGAAAGGGAGAGGGGGGAGAAGATGAACATGCTTAATGGTTATATTGATTTACGATCGGATACGGTGACGCAGCCGACACCGGAGATGCGCGAGGCGATGACTCGCGCCGAATTGGGCGACGATGTCTTCGGTGATGATCCGACGGTCAATCGGCTGGAAGAGCAGGCGGCCGTGAAGCTGGGGAAAGAGGCGGCGGTGTTTGTGACCAGCGGCACGCTGGGCAACCTCGCCTCGCTGCTGACACACTGTCGTCGCGGCGAAGAGGTGATCCTGGGTGATCAAGCGCATATTTTTCGCTATGAAGCCGGAGGCTCGTCGGCCTTGGGTGGGATCGCGCAATTTCAGATTCCCAATAATCCCGATGGGACGCTGCCGCTCGATCGGGTGGAGGCGGCCATTCGTGGCGACGATCAACATGAGGCGCGCACCAAGTTGATTGCGTTGGAGAATACCCACAATCGCTGCGGCGGTACGGTGCTGCCGCTCAGTTATCTGAAGCAAGTGCGCGAGTTGGCCAAGCGGCACAACTTAAAAGTTCATCTGGACGGGGCGCGCATCTTTAACGCCGCCGTGGCGCTGGGCGTAGATGTGCAGGAGATCACGCAGTACGTGGATTCGGTGACGTTCTGCCTGTCGAAGGGACTGAGCGCCCCCGTCGGGTCGGTGATCTGTGGTTCGCCGGAGTTCATCGCTCAGGCGCGGCGCTATCGCAAGATGTTGGGTGGCGGGATGCGGCAGGCGGGTGTGCTGGCGGCAGCGGGGATCGTTGCCCTGGAGAAGATGATCGAGCGGTTGGCCGAGGACCACGTCAATGCGCGGCGTCTGGCGGAGGGCCTGGCCGATATGCCCGGCGTCACGATCGATCTCGAACGGGTCCAGACCAATATCATCTACTTTGATTTAACACCTCAGGTCAAAGTGACGGGCGAGGCGATCGCACAGCGCATGCTGGAACACCACATCAAGATCTTGCCCGGCCCGGCGCGCCGTTTCCGCTTTGTGACGCATGTGGGAGTGGACCACCGGGATGTCGAGCAAGTGTTGCTGGCCTTCAATGCTGCGCTGAAAGATTGAGGGGATGGTGATTACCCATATCTCGGTTTTCGCGCTCGATCCGCGCGGATGCGGATCGTCGGCGGGGATGCCGACTTGAGCACTTGTGGGTAATCACCAGTGAGGGGCGTTTGACAAACGGGCGCGGCTCTGGTATTATCTCGCCGCGATGTGTTGGACCCGTGGTGTAGTGGCCTAACATGCGGCCCTGTCAAGGCCGAGATCGCGGGTTCGAATCCCGTCGGGTCCGC
>JAUQXC010000861.1 GCA_030834825.1 Thermoflexales bacterium | reverse complement strand
GGCCGGTGGGCAAGTGAGGTTTACGCTCGCCGAACCCCCGCAGACTTGGTACAATCCGGGCAACCTTGCCCCCGTCATGGTTTATCCTCATATCGGTTTGGGCAATAGTTCAGAGTTGCCAGGAGCAGCGCCGGGCGAGCTAGTCACATACACCCTTGTCCTATCCAATAATACCTCAAACGCCTACACAAATATTATCGTTACCGATACGTTGCCGGCTGCTGACGCCAGCAATGCCTTCGAGTTTGCGCGCATGGCCCCCGGTTCGACCGTACCCGCCCCGCAAGTCAACGGCCGGGTGTTGACCTGGTGGCCTTTGTCACTGGCACCGAATAGTTCCTTGCAGTTCACATTTGTGACCACGGCGACGCAGCTGCCCGGGGACAACCTCGAGAACCGTGTGATTGCAGTGGATCTGGACAACCTCAACACATGTATCCCGTGGCTGGGTACCGGTTATGTGAATGCCAGGGCTGGTGTGAGGGTTAATGTGCGCCTCAAGAAGATGGAGTACTACAAAACGGTTACTCCGATTTCGGTTGGCCCGCTTGGCCTGGTTCAGTACAATGTGGTGATTAACAACCGGGGACCCTATACGGTGACCAACGTCGTAGTCACAGATGTGCTCCCCACTTCGGTTGCGGAACCTTACTGGCAGTTTAACTCTAACGTCACTTTGCCTCCTGGCGTGACGCAGCTCAGTTCAAACCCGCCCGCCTGGCACATTGCGCAGCTCAACAACAACGGCGCCATAGCCTTCTCTTTCAAAGCACGGGCGTCGATTTTCCCTGGCTCTAACTACAAGAATTATATGAATGGCTTTGCGCCTACCTGGATTCTCACACAAGCCGTGAACCACTTGGGTGCGCCGGTGACGATTGTGCCGGGTGCAGCGCTCGACAAAGTTGTATCGCCCAAGACAGTGGTGGCGGGCGACCGGGTCATTTACACAATTACGCTCTATAACCAATCGGGAGCGCCATTGACGGGCATGCGTATCACCGATACGTTGCCTACCGGTTTCATCTACGATGGCATGGTCAGCCCTTCCGCTCCATTGCCGGATACGGCTGCGCCTTTGGTCTGGGGGACCAGGTTGCCTGCGAGTTTGAGCAATGGCACGCGGCTTGAACTGGCCTTCTACGCGCGCATCTCAGGTACGCTCCACTCGGGCGTGTACTACAACCGGGTCCGCGCTTCGGCGCGCGATATCTCCATCCCTGATACAGACAATACGGCCCCGGTGCAGGTCTTTGGCGCGCCGAGTGTAGCCGTAAGTAAAGTCGCCGACAGGTTGACCGCTTTCCAGGGCGGCACGCTGATTTACACCGTCACGTTGACAAACGAGGGTGCGCAGAGCATTAACGTGCGTGTCACGGATACGTTGCCCACCGGTTTCAGTTTCCTGGCGCCGCTGGGCACAACGCAGCCTCCAGACCTAGCGCAGCCACTTGTTTGGTACAACATTCCATTGGGGCAGGGTGAGACGCGGGACTTGGGCTTCGTCGTTTCGGTCGCTTCTGATGCGCCCACCGGTACGGTGTACAACCAGGTCAACTTGTCGGGTGCAGGCTATGTCTTCCCCGGCACTGGGCCGACTGCTCCCGTGCTCGTCAAATCTCAACCAACCTACGATCTCCAGGTATCGAAGGATGGGACGCCAAAGTTCGTGCAAGTGGGTGATCGAATCACCTACACGATCGTGTACGCCAACGACACCGACGATGAGATCACTGTGTCAAATGTGATGCTGACGGATACTTTGCCTTCCGCAGAGGTATCCGTCATCGGGGAAGACTCACCTTGTTGGGCCGAATTAACGCCAGTCTGGGTGTGCCCTGTCGGTGATCTCGCACCCAATCAAACGGGCGTCGTGACACTCGTCTTGCAGCTCAATACCGCGCCGCCGGAAAACTACTTGTTGAACCAGGTCGCGATTGGCGGCACGGCACCGGCGAACGCGGCCGACGATAATCTTGCCAACAACACTGCCTCCGCTTTGGTATATACCGGTATCTTCCCCGAAGTTGCAATTGCCAAAGACGTGACGCCGGCCCTGGCTTTCACGGGCGATCCGATCACCTATACGATGGTGCTGACAAACAACGGCAGTGTCACGGTGACGCTCCGTGTCACTGACACGATGCCCACAGACTTTATGTTTGACAATGTCGTTAGCCCGACACCAGCACCTATCTCGACGGCACCATTAGTGTGGAACAATCTTGTGCTCCAGCCGGGTCAGTCAATAGCGTTGATGTGGCGGGCTGTGGTTGGCGCGGACACGCCGCCCGGCTTCTACTACAATGCCGTCGATCTGGATACGTTTGGTTTGCCGTTGCCGGGCCGTACCGACCTGGCTCAAATCGAAACCGATGTGCGCCGTTACTATGCCATGCAGATTTCCAAGAGCGATGGTCAGTCCAAGGGTACACCCGGCAGTACGCTTAACTATACTATTCGCTATACCAACACCTCGACGAATGTGACTCTGACCCAAATGGTGCTGACTGATTTGTTCAGCCCAACGGGTTCGCTCACTTTCTTGAACTCCGGCTGGACGCTGGCCGCGACGGGCGTTTACACGCAAGCGCGAGCCGATCTGCCACCGGGTGCTAGCACGGCCATCATTGTTCAGTTGCAGCTGGCGCCCAGCTTGCCGCCCGAACTGCTCGCGATCTCTAACACGGTCGTGATCGCGGCGGTGCCAGCCTTACGCGCCACTGAACTCATCACCAGCAATCACACGGCCACGGACATTGACATCGTTGCGGGTGCGGATCTGGCGGTAACCGATCTAAGAGTGACGCCAGCGCGGGTACGCAATGGCGGTATCATCACCGCCGTCGTCACAGTCGTTAATCAAGGTTTAGCGGCAACTCTAGGCCCGAATGGCACAGGTTGGTTTGGTATAGATCTTTACGTGAAACCGGAGAGTGGCACTGCGCCGCTGGGCCCTGGAGACCGCTACTATGGCCTCTGTCCCACCGCGACTAACTTCTGCCCCAATGATGCGCGCTGGAGCCTGTACAAAGCAGTTAAGGAATACAATGGTGTCGGTCTGAACGTTGACGAAACCATGGTGCTTACCTACACCTATGTGGTGCCAGATACCATTCTGCCCAATAAAGGTCCCTTATGGGTATACGCGCAGGCCGATATGTATTGGGGACAGACCGGTATGACAGAGTTTGGCACGCCCGATCACGGACGTATTCTCGAAGGCGATGAAGTCAACAATGTCAGCGGTCCGGTGGTAGTCTATCTGAATGCCAATGTTTACCTGCCACTCATTCGCAAATAGAGGGTCTCTTGCGTAAGCTGTTGGTGTACGGCCTGCTGGCCGGGTTGCTGGTAAGTAGCTATGTCGGAGTGGCCGCCTCGCGCGGCCACTCTGGCTATCCCCTGGACGATGCCTGGATTCATCAAACGTATGCGCGCAACTGGGCGGAGACAGGACAGCTGGCTTACGTCGTCGGCTTGCCCAGCGCCGGATCGACAGCCCCGCTATGGACGCTGTGGTTGAGCATTGCCTATCGCTTAAAGATCGATCCCTATCTCTGGTCGATGCTGCTGGGCAGCGTCTCGCTCGCAATCTGCGCGTGGTTGGTGTCCCGGCTGGCCGATCGGTTATTACCCGCTTCGCGTCGATCGGGGGTGAGCTGGCTCGCGGGTTTAGCCTGTGTGTTGGAATGGCATCTCATCTGGGCGGCGGCTTCCGGCATGGAAACACCGCTGTTCATGGCGCTGGCCCTGGCGTTAATCGATCGGGTGTGGGCCAGATCGTCGGGCTGGATCATCGGGCTACTGGGCGGCCTGCTGATCTTGACTCGGCCCGAAGGTGTACTGTTGTTCGCACTGGCAATGGGCGTGCTATTCATGCGCGCAGGTCGGGGCGCTGTGATTGAGAGCGCCAAGGCTGCGCTTGCTTTCCTGATCGTGCTGGCGCCCGGCGCCTACTTCAATCTGGAGGCGGGTGGATCGATCTTTCCCAATACGTTCTATGCCAAACAAGGCGAATACGGCGAGTTGATGAGTACACTGCCGATCTGGCTGAATTCGATCGGCAACATGCTCGTCGCGCCGCTGGCGGGTGGGGGACTATTACTTATTCCCGGCGCGATCATGTGGATGGGAAGACTTGTGGCGCAAATTAACAATTTGCGCGGCGAGATGTCATCTTGCCCTACTGTGGCCGCCATTTTGGAGCTGAACTTCCCGCTGCTTTGGATCTTCGCCCACGTCACTGTGTACGCGCTGCGCCTGCCCGTGTCGTATCAACATGGTCGTTACCTGCTGCCGATCATCCCGATCGTCTTGTTGTATGGCGTGGTCGGCACGTCGCTGCTGATCGATTGGCTGAAGACCCGGCGCGCCAACCCTGTCGTGCACTTGCTGCGACAAGTCTACTTGATCGTCGTCGTCACGCTCTTCGTACTCTACCTCCCGATCGGGGCGGCGGCCTTTGCGACCGATGTCGCGATCATCAACGACGAGATGGTCGTCGTCGCGCAGTGGCTCGATCGGCATACGCCACCGGCTGCGCTCGTTGCTGCACATGACATCGGCGCGATCGGCTACTTCACGCGCCGTCCTATTCTCGACCTCGCCGGATTGATCTCGCCCGAAGTGATCCCGTTTATTCGCGATGAGTCAAGGTTAGGCGCGTGGCTGAGAGCCAAAGGCGCGCAGTATCTGGTGACGTTTCCCGGCTGGTATCCGCAATTATCGGCTGCGCCAGATCTGGTTGAGCTGTTTCGTGGCCACTCACCGTTTAGTCCGGAGCATCTGACGATCTATGCGTTTGAGCCTTAACGACGCAGCCGGCCCCCGTCTTGCGGTATAATCGCTTTGACGTTCACAACTTATCAGGAGAGCGCAACGGTGGAATATCGTCATGTGGGTCGTGCGGGTCTGCAAGTCTCAGCTTTGTCATTGGGCGGCTGGGTCACGTGGGGCGATCAGGTGGGCAGTGAGGGTTATAAAACCCTGACCGCAAGATGTGAATGATACGCACGGTCCCGGTCACGTCCTGCCCCACTCCCGCACGACGAGCCGGAAGATATCCGACTCGGTGATGATGCCTACCAGTTTACCTGTCTCGTCGACCACCAGCAGCCCGCTGAATTTCTTCTCCAGCATGATCTCCGCCACGGTGCTGATCGTCGCTTCCTGACTGATCGTTACCGGGTCGCGCGTCATGATTTCAGATACTTTGAGTTTAGCCAGCAGGTTATTCATTTCCCACACGCTCAGCGTTGAAGCAGCCGACGGCTCTGCGCTGCGCACATCGCCCAGCGTGATGATTCCCACCACCTTTCCGTGAGCGGTGACGGGCAACCGCCGGATGCGTTTCTCGGTCATTAAGCGATGCGCCTCGTGCAGCGACGTATCCGGCGTGATGGTGATCACGTCGCGCGTCATCCAGTGTTTGACGAGATCTTGTTTCATCGGGACAGGCCCCCTGCTTCAAGCAACTGGGATTGATCAGGCACAGATTGTCTCTTGATTTGCACTTAGCCGCATCCTTCAACTGTGCGGCAGACGGGCGTTCTTCGACTTCACTGCGTTCCGCTCAGGACACTTTCATCTTCTAGGCCGAGCCCCACACTTCCTTGGCCGTCTCGGCGACGAGGCGCAGCTTCGCCGCTTGATCGGAGGGGGTAACCAGATTGCCTTCTTCGGTCGAAGCGAAACCGCACTGCGGACTCAGCGCCAACCGCTCCAGCGGCACATACTTGGACGCTTCGTCGATGCGACGCTTGAGCTCGTCTTTCTTCTCCAGCGCCGGCTTCTTCGTCGTGATCAAGCCGAGCACGACCGTGCGATCCTCGGGCACATGTTTCAGCGGCTCGAAGCCGCCCGATCGTTCGTCGTCATATTCGAGCAGGAAGCGCTGGAAACGTGTGCGACGAAACACATCGGCGATCGGGTCATAGCCGCCGCTGGCGTAATACTTGCTTTGATTGTTGCCCCGGCATAGATGGATACCAAAGGTTATACCGGGATGATCGCCGATCACGGCATTGTCGAGATCGATGCAGCGCTCCAACAGCCGATCGGGATCGTTGCCGCGCTTGCGGTATCCTTCGCGAATCTGTGGATCGATCAATCCGGCATACTGCGGTGCGTCGACTTGAATGTAGGTGCAGCCCAGATGAATGAGCTCTTCCACTTCGGCGCGCAGGATGTCTACGACATCGGCCAGATAGGCCTCGATCGTCGCGTATGCGCCCCTCGATTTTTCAGGAGCGTAATAGGCGGCGGCCTGCTGTGCGCTGATTAGCGTCACCTTGGCAGGCCGATCGGCGCGCGCGCGCAAGTAGGTGAACTCTTCTTCGCACAAAGGGCGGATGCGCTTCAACTTCGAGACGACGACCGGGCGCTTGAAGACGAGTTCGTTGCCCTGTTCGTCGTGGAATGGGATCGCCCAACCGCCGAATTTGTCGTAGCCTTCCGTCGCATCGATCAGATGGCCGAAGAACGCATAGCGCCGCATCTCGCCGTCGGTGATGACGTTCAGGCCCGCCTGCGTTTGCAAGGCGATCGCTTCGTTCACAGCGCGATCTTCGATCTGCTTGAACTCGGCGTCGCTGATCTCGCCCGCGCCGCAACGTTGGCGTGCTTCCTTTAGATAAGGTGGACGGAGCAAACTCCCGACGACATCACTACGATAGGCTGACATAGCGACCTCCTATTTACATGAATCATCTTCACTCGCGGCTCAATTCGGAATCGTAGGCAAGGCATCCCCATGCCTCGCCTTTTTTGCGGAGTAGAGACGGCAGAGGGATGCCCTCTCTACGGAAATGTGCGCTTGGTTTGCTGCACGCTGATCCAGCGCAGCTCCGTGAACTCGTCCAGCGCGGCCTTGCCGCCCATGCGGCCATACCCGCTGCCCTTCACCCCGCCGAACGGAACTTGTGGTTCGTCGTTGACGGTCTGATCGCCGATGTGCACCATCCCCGTCTCCAAATGACGCGCCATCTCCAAGGCGCGATTGAAGTCATTGGTGATGATGCCCGATGACAAGCCATACTTGGAATTGTTTGCAACTTGCAGCGCTTCTTCGGCGTCGTCCACCACCACGATCGGCGCTACCGGCCCAAAGGTCTGATCGGTGAAGATGCGCATATCATATTTGACGTCGGTCAATACAGTGGGGTGATACACCAGCCGATCGTATTTACCGCCCGTAACAAGTTCCGCGCCGCCGCCGATCGCTTCCTGCACATGCGCGTGCACTTTGTTGATCGCCGCCTGATTGATCAGAGGCCCGATCGCTGTGGTAGGATCGCGTGGATCGCCGACCTTCAAGGCCCTGGCGCGCGCCGCGAGTTTCTCAGTGAACTCATCCGCAATCGGCTTCTCAATAATGATGCGCTCAGTGGACATACAGATTTGCCCTTGATGCAAGAATGCGCCCCAGGCCGCAGCCTCGGCCGCGAAATCGACGTCGGCATCCTTGAGGATGATGAGCGGGTCTTTGCCGCCGAGTTCCATCACGGCACGCTTTAAGTTCTTGCCTGCCTTCTCCGCGACGATGCGGCCGATCTCGGTCGAACCGGTGAAGCTGATACGGCACACGGCTGGATGCACGATCAATTCATCGCCGACTTCCGGCGCATCTTCTTTGGTGTGGGTGAGCACGTTGAGCACACCCGGCGGGAAACCGGCTTCCTCAAAAACTTCGGCGATCAAAATTCCTCCCGTGACAGGTGCTTCTTCAGAGGGTTTCAACACGGCTGTGTTGCCATAGGCAATGGGCAGGGCAATGGCTCGCATGCACAGAATGTACGGCACGTTGAACGGGCCAAACCCGGACACGACCCCGGCCGGTTGCCTCAATGCCATAAAGAACGCACCGGGATAATCGGCTGGAATGATCTCGCCGGTGACGCCGTAGGCTTGCGCGGCTGCTTCGCGCAACAAGCCGGGCACGAAAAACATCTGGAACATCGCGATGCCGATGGTCGAGCCTGTCTCTTCATTCAGCGCCGCCACGAGATCGGCTTGCCGCTTCTCGAAGATGTCCGCTGCTTTCAAGAATAACTTGCGCCGCATCCCCGGCGGCGAAGCAGACCATGCGGGGAAAGCAGCCGCTGCGGCTTCGATGGCGCGTGTCGCATCGGCACGTTTGCCAGCCGGCACTTTGGCATAGACTTCGCCGGTATAGGGGTTGTGATCGTCGAAGCACTCATGGCTGCTGGCAGCCACCCACTGGCCGCCAATGTACATCCTGTATTCCTTGGTCATGGCTGGTTCCTCCTCAAGCATGAATCGAAGGTGTGATCGGTT
>JAUQXC010000860.1 GCA_030834825.1 Thermoflexales bacterium | reverse complement strand
GGGATTCAGGGTGATCTACAGTTCGATCCCCAACAGGGGCGTTTATACGTGTATGGGCCAACCGGGCTGACCACTTTCGATCGAGACTTGAATCTTCTCGGTTCTTCATCTTTCGCTGCATCCTTAGAAGATAAAACGGGGGTGGTCTCCTTCCTGGTTGATCCCAAGCACGATCGGTTATTTGTCTTAAAAGGGGATGGCCACTTACTCGTCATGAAAGGGCAAGCCGCTACTGAGAGTCAACCGCCCAGGGATGAACCGGTGTTTAAGCACATAGCCTGGCTGGTGCCTTCTCCTAACTATGACATTGATCATTTGTTGTATGCGGGTTTCCAACCCGACTTTGGGGCATTTGACAAGATTGCGATATTCCGCTCGCGCGATTCTGGTATGACGTGGGAGTTTGTAGACGGACTACCTATCGATAAAATCACCACCTTAACCTTTTCTCCCGATTTCGTCCACGATCAAACTTTGTGGGTGACTGCTCGCCAGTTTTATAATATGGACAGTTACGGTGTCTTTCGGAGCACGGATGGGGGAGTGACCTGGCATTCAGCTTCTTTTGGGTTGGGCGATCTGAATGTGCGCGAGATCGTGGCTTCGCCAGACTACCGACGCGATCATACTGTGTCTGCCGTGACGAATGATGAGGTCTATCGCAGTTCGGATGGCGGTCTAACCTGGGGGCTTAACCCATCTGTCGGTGCCGGTGCCGCCATTCCCTGGAGTGTGCCTCAAGCTCAATTGGAGTTTGCGCCAGATGAGCGAACCGTATTTGCACTTCTTCCACACGCCGTGCTACGGTCGACGGATGAAGGGGTGAGCTGGCTATCCGTGGGACAAGATCTTCCCCTAGAGCGGGATGGCAGCGTTGTGGCGCTCTCACTCTCTGTTTCACCTGGTTACACCAGCGACAAGCGCGTCGTAATCCAGTTGAGTGATCAACGCCAGTATTTTAGCCAAGACGGCGGGACAACCTGGCAGAGGCAGTGACAGACAGCGTGTGGAATAATGTTTGCGAATGGTTGGTCGAACGTGGTACAATGCGTTGGATAACAGCGCACTCATTTGACGGGGGATAGAGGATCGCATGCCTGAGAAGATTCTGATCATCGAAGATGATGATTCGCTGGCGACATTGACGCGCCTGCAACTGGAGAGTAAAAGCTATCTGGTGCAGATCGCGCATAATGGCGCTGAAGGACTGCGACAGGCCTACTCGTGGCAGCCTGATCTGGTTTTACTCGACATCATGATGCCGGACATGGACGGCTGGACGGTATGCCAGCGCCTGCGCGAGATGAACGACGTGCCGATCATTTTTGTGACCGCCGTGGGACAGGAGCGCAATATCGTGCGCGGCTTGCAATTGGGCGCGGACGATTACATCATCAAACCATTCAGCACCAAAGAATTGCAGGCCCGCATCGAAGCCGTGTTGCGGCGGCACCGGCAGACCGATAATGCCGATCAACCCCTGCATTACAACAACGGCTGGCTCACCCTGGATAGCGAACAACGCCAGGTGACGGTGAACAGCAAGCCGGTGGATCTCAGCCCGATCGAGTTTCGGCTGCTCACCACGCTGGTGCGCAACGAAGGCAAAGTTCTGACCCATGAGTATCTCTTGGAGCAGGTTTGGGGTCCGGCCTACAAAGAAGAGCGTCACTATCTGAAGCTGTATGTCTGGTATCTCCGTCAGAAGACCGAACCGGACGTCAATCATCCCAAGTACATTCTGACCGAGCGTGGCGTGGGCTATCGTTTTGCGGCACACAGCAATGAGCCGTGATTGAGTGGGAAGCGTTGCTGTTAGTCAAACGGGCGATCGAGAAACTCGATCGCCCGTTTGCTCTCTGCCAACAGCCAACTACTCCCAGTAACTCAAGCTAAACAGCGTCTTCAACAAGGCTCGTCGTTCATCCAATGTCATCTTGCGCGGCAGCGCGGCCTCATCGCGGATGGTCGTCAGCAATTCCACGCCCAGCAATTTGTTGTCGTAGATCAGGTAGCGATCGATGAAGTTCTCGCGCAGATTGCGGGCCTGCATCTGATCGAAGAACAGATTGCCTACGCCGAAGTGCATGAAGCCATTCCCCTTAAGACCGAAGCCCTGCACGCTGTGTCCCTGACTGCCGCTCACCACGTCGGCCCCGGCATCGAGGAGGCGCTCAAAATCTTTCGCTTGCCCCAAGGCGGTTTCATAACTGTAGTCGCCCAACGGTTGTTCATTGTATTGCAGGGTGCTGAAGACCACGGCACCCTCGGCCTTAGCCTTCTTAAGCTCTTCCTGCAATTCAAGATAGGGTGAGGCGCACGGCGCCGAACCCGGGCGGCCATCGCCGATACCATCCGCCCAGCCGATCGCCGGTCCGACGGGATTACAGCCCGCAAAGGCCAGCACGTTGCCATTGTGGGCCAGCGTGATGTAGCGCGTCGCTTCGGTCACGGTACGCCCGCCGCCATAGTAGGGAACGCCTTCTCGTTCATACAGATCCAGGGTGTACGAGAACGGTTCCCAACCATAATCATTCAAATGATTGCCATCCAGTTCAATCACATCCGTGCCAATATACTTGAGCAATTCCCAGTAGCTGGGGTCGCTACAAAACACGCCCCGATTCGGGGTGGGCTGCTTGGGACAATCGGGCCAGAAGGAATTTTCATTGCTGATGTGGACGATGTCTGACGTGTCGAACCAGTCTTTAATTTCCTTGGCGGGATAGAGCACCCCATTCACATCGACACTGGCTGCGAAGTCGCGGGCCATGGCCGTGACGCCTGTCATGGCGACCAGCGTCATTTTTGATTCATCGCGATTGGTCAACGGCTGCCCCAGGACAGCTTGCAGTTGCTCGGCTTCCTCGATCGGCCCGGCGATACCAATCTTGACCGCCAACGGATAAGCGTTGAGATCAAGCCCGTGCAGGAAAGGCGTCCGCCCATCGATCGATAATACCTTTAGGCGCGGATTCAATTCGTCGAACGGCACGATGCCCCATGCCGGTTGAACTTCCCAGAGCTTGGGCGTGATCTGATCGGACGGCAGCACTTCCACGGCGCCTGCCGCCGGTTCGCCCCACGCCGTCTTCAGCGCATTGAGCGTGGACTCGCTCAGGCGCAGCGGGCCGGCAAAATCGCAAGCGTCACACGCCACGGGCAAACCCTGCCACGCGTCCTGCAGGGTGGCCAAGGGCACATCATCCACCACGGTCGGGAACGGCGCGACGAGGGCGTACACCCACTGGCCGATGACGGGCACGTCGATATTAGGCGCATAGGCGATTTGCAGCGTGGCCAGATTGGGATCACCACTGACGACGAAGTTTCCGGTCTGTTGAGTCAGTCGCTCGTTGAGCTGCTGGCGAAACGCTTCGGGCAGCGCTCCCGAAGTGAACACACCCATCGGCGCGGGGGTGGCCGTCGGAGTGGGC
>JAUQXC010000859.1 GCA_030834825.1 Thermoflexales bacterium | reverse complement strand
GCGATCGCTGGGCAAGCCTTTGCCTAAGGCGCCGAAGTTTTCGCCATAGATATTTTGCTTGTAAACGTGTGCTACGCCGCCCAGGGTATGCAGGTTCAAGCGCGCGTTTGGCGCCTCCAACGGATCGTACGTCCACGTGATCAGATCGATGCCATGCGCCAGCACCCGCTCACGCTGCGCCCACTTCAACGTGGCCGCCACGCCTTTGTTGCGATACTCCGGCAAAATGCCCATGGTCTGCGAGCACAGCTTGACGTGGCGATCGGGATGCAGGCCGACGAACCCAAACAGGAAGCCGATCATCTTCCCTCCGTCGAACGCACCAATGACCGTGCCACCGTTTTCGGCCGCCGTTTTGAGCATGGGCGGATACAGGCCTTCGCCCTGCGCAAAACCCCAAATGTGCTGCTGCACCTCGCGCACCTGCAGAAATTCTTCGTAGTGTGTCAGATCGCGTACGGCAAAGATCATGTTGTCACCTCGCTTTCAAGGGAGTGCATCCAGATTCCTCAAGCGCGCGTATAATATCACGAACTGCTCAAGGGGGCGGGGCGAAATCTCCCCTGAGCAGCGTAACCCTATACCATGGACAAAGGAGACGATTGATGTTTGCATTTTCTGTGCAGCACCCGCTAAAGATGTTGGGCATCGCACTGGTTGTTCCCCTCGCGTTTTTCTTGACGCTGACGGCGGTGCTGGACCTGCCCTCTGTGCAAGCCAGCCATCACACTGCCGTTAGGCCATCGGCACTGAATGATCCATCCTTCAAGCCAGGCCCATCACACCCACTGACTGATCCGTCCACACCTTCAGCTGGTGTTGATATAGCCATCTCCGGCTTCGCTTTTAATCCCGCTGTTGTCACCATTACAGTGGGCACCGTCGTAACCTGGACCAATCTTGACGCGGCCCCGCATACTAGTACAAGTGATGTCGGAAGTACCGATCCCTGGGACTCCGGCACGCTGAATCAGAATGAGATTTTCACCCGGACGTTTAATACTCCGGGGGTCTATGGCTATCACTGTGGAATTCATCCGGCGATGCAGGGCACCGTGGTCGTGTTGGCGGCACAACCTCAACAAGCGCCCCTATCCATGAGTATCGCCGGGCCGCGCGGTGGCGTGGCCGATGTGACGCACACCTTCACGGCCACGGTCAGCCCGATCACCGCTACGCAGCCGATTACCTACTTCTGGCAGGCCACTGGACAAACACCTGTGACCCATACTGACAAAGGCTTGAGTGATACGCTCGCCTTCACCTGGTCAGCCGCCGCTGTCGGCCCGCAGCTGATCACCGTGACCGCCGAGAACAGTGCCGGAAGCGTTAGCAAAGCCTTGACCGTGACAATTGTGCCGCCCGCGGGTGAAGATGTTACCGATGTCTCCATCATCAACTTCGCCTTCCAACCACGGGTCATCACCATTAGCGTCGGTTCGACGGTTCGCTGGATCAATGCCGATCAGGCAGCGCATACCTCCACCAGCGTCGTCAGCAGCACGGAAAACTGGGACTCCGGCAACCTCGCTTCAGGTCAAGTGTTCACTCATACCTTCAACACACCGGGGACGTTTGACTATCTCTGCACGCTGCACCTGTCGATGCAGGGCACGGTGGTTGTGCTGGCAGCGGAATCTCAACAAGCGCCTCTGGCAGTGAACATTACCGGACCCAGCAACGGCGGAGTCGATGTGGCGCACACCTTCACGGCCACGGTCAGCCCGATCACGACTACGCAGCCGATCACGTACTTTTGGCAAGCCACGGGGCAGGCACCGGTGACACATATCGGCCAGGGCTTGAGCGATACACGCGCTTTCACATGGTCAGCGGCCAATGCCGGCCCGCAGCTGATCACGGTGACGGCCGAGAACAGTGCTGGCAGTGTCAGCGCCACTCACGCCATCACCATCGCACTACCCGTGGACACAGACGTCACCGAGGTCTCGATCGTCGACTTCGCCTTCCAGCCACAGGTCATCACCATCAGCGTTGGATCGACTGTCCGCTGGACCAATACCGGCCTTCAGGCACACACGTCCACCAGCGCCGGGAGCAGCTCAGAAGTCTGGGACTCGGGCAATCTCGATCCGGGCGAGGTATACACACGGACTTTTAATGCCGCGGGAGTGTATGACTATCTCTGCGCGATTCATCCGGCGATGGAGGGCACCGTGGTCGTGTTGGCGCACGTTTACCTTCCGCTGGTGCTGAGATAGATGCAGCAGACTTGAAGAGGAAAGGTGGAGGTGCGTGAGGTAAATGGCGGGCACTTGCCTGTGGCGCAAAATACGCTAGAATCAAGCCAGTCGCCTATTTGATCCCAGCCTGTGCGGCACATCATGACCCGACCGTTAAAACCTCGCACCTCACGCCTCGCGCCACGGCTCGTCGTCGAAAACGGGCTGAGCAAAGGTGACGAATACATCGTGCGCAAGCCGGTCACGCTGATCGGCCGCAACGAATCGTGCGATCTGATCGTCAGCGATCCGCTGGTGTCGCGCCGGCATTGCCAGATTTCGTGGGACGGCGTGTATTGCACGGTTGAGGATTTGGGCAGCACCAACGGCACGTTCGTCAACGGCCAACAGCTCACAATGGCCTACGCCCTGCGTCCCGGTGATCGACTGCAGGTGGCTGATGTGGTGTTCCACTTTGCCGATCCCCAGGCAACCCTGGTTGGACACAAGTGGCCTAAGCTGAAGATTGAACGTACGACCAAGCGCGTGAGCGTCGACGATGAACTGGTCGAGCTCTCCACCAAAGAGTATGCGTTGCTGCTGTATCTGGACGAGCATTCCGATCGGATTTGCAGCAAAGAAGAACTGGGCAAAGCCATCTGGCCGGAATACAAGGGTGATGTGTTTGATTACCAGGTGGAGAGCCTGATCAAGCGCCTGCGCCAGAAGTTGGAACCGGATGCCGAGGAGTCGCATCTGGTGGTGACCCTCCGGGGGCGCGGCTATCGCCTGATCAAACCCTAGAATCAAAGCGCCGCTTCAACCACAAGCGAGTGAGGGCCTTGGCCTTCACTCGCTTTGTCGTTCACCTCAGATTGTCGCCTGACTCCTGCTCTTATCAAGATAAGACAAGTTGATTGGCGGCCTCGATCTCGTCATAGAGCATAGCCGCGGTGTGCCCGGGCGCGAGCAGCCCAGTCCTGGCCCTGCCACACTTCGCCGCGCAGAGCGCCTCGCGAAAATCAGGGCCGAGATCAGTGCCGGTAGCCTGCTTGACCAGCTGAATGGCGCGCATGGCCTGCGCGATCACGTAACGCGGCTCAGGCCGATTGAGCTTCTCGAAGAACCACCCGCAGCTGGTGAACATGCGCTGGCGATGCAGCTGTGCCTGCACCAGCTTGCCAATACGCAGGCTCTGCCCGGTCGTCAATTTAGCCGAGGTGGCTTCGCGAATGAGCGTGTTCATATCCGCCACGCCCAGCACCACGTCGATGTATTGATCGACCAGCAGCCAGGGGTTGCTAAACAAGCGCCGCAGTTCGTACAGATAAATCGCGTCGATTTCATCGGCCAGCAGATCGAGCGTTGAGCGCAGGACGGGCTTCCAGCTGTGATCGCCCGGCGTACAGCCACAACCGCGATCCCAGCGCCCCAGATGATGGCTGCAGCTCCACGCCGTCCGTTCGCTGATCTCGATCTCACGCACGGGCGGATGTGTGCGCAGATAATCGGCCAGTGTCACGAGTTGATAAGGCGACCCGGCCTCGTCGCGCAGCATATCCGTCAGCAGCTGCACGCCCCGCCGCTGATGATGCCCGAACGTTTCGCCATCCGTCGCGATCAACATCAGACCCTGCCGCCCCTGCACCTGATCGGCCAACCACTGGCGGCCAGCCGTGATCTGATCGGTGGCAAACGACAGTTGATTGGACACATGCCGATCGCGCACGAAGACCGCGAAGAACCCGCCTCCCGGCAAGCGCACGCGATACGGCCCGGCATTGCCGTGCACTTCGCCCTGCACCTGTTCTTCGCTCAAGATGGTAAACGACAGGCCGCGCCGCGAGAGGATTTCCAGCGTGATCAGATCGACCGCCATTTCGGGCAGCCACATGCCGCGCGGCTGGCGTCCATAGCGGTGCCTGAACGAGGCGATGCCCCACTTGATTTGCGTGATCTTGTCGCGGCGGCGCGCCAGCGGCAGGATGGTGTGATGCACCGGCTGCGCGATGGCATTGCCCACCCCATGGGTCTGGCGGTGCACCCGATCGGCTTCCTGGATCCGCCGGTACGTCTTGTGATCGTGCCGATCGAGCCAGCCGATCAACGTCGGCCCGATATTGAAACTGATCCGATCGAGGTTGCCTGCCAACGCATTGGGCTGATAGCACTCCACCGCAATCTTCTCATTGTAGTCGTGATACGGCTCCGCGCCCTTCTCACGTGGCACTTCGCCCGTAAACGGATTCTCACGTGGGGGTTGATAAAAGTGTCCGTGGATGGCGACGGGCTGGGTCACTTCGCGCTCTTGACCAGTTCAAAGTGAATCTTGCATTTCCACGTGGCGTCCGGCTCCAATTCCAACGGCCAGTGCGCCATGAGCGTGGTGCCTTGATAGTTGCGCTCGTAGCCGGCTTCAGACAGCGAGATCGTTTCCAACGGAAACTGCCACCAGTCGGCCACCTCGCTCGATCGGATCAGGCCGCGTCCCACCCGCTCCACCACCACGGCCACATCCTTGGAGCCGCTGACGGCTTCAAGCGCATTCAACCGATGCAGCACGCCGCCGGCATAGAGCGTATATGATCCTTCGGCTTCGTCGCCGCCGGAAATGCCCCAGTTGGTTTCCAGGCCAAAACGGGCTGTGATCTTTTCCCCGCCGGTATTCGTCACCGTGTAGAACACGTCGAATCCTTCATTGCCCGCGTCCACGATGATCTTCTTCTCCACCTGCAGCGGATGGCACACACTATCGATCCAGACGCCGCCGTCGCGCTCCAAGGTGATGGTCGCCTTTTTGGCCGAGCGCGCGACTTTGAACTGATACGGTTGGTTGACGAAGTCGCCCCACTCGCTGTACTGGCTGCGATAAAAGTGATTGAGCGTTTCGGCCGGGGCGAAGACGTGATCGACCAGGCTGGCGCGACGATACCAGTCGATGAAGAGTTTCTTTTCCAGCTCCGGTTCTTTGGCGCGGGTGGCGGCCGTCTGAATGTTTTCCAGCTTGGTCGGCTGGCCAGCCACGATCAATGAGCCATTCGCGGCCGCATCGATCAAATCCTGATGATAGCCCTCGCGCCAACGCGACAGCGTATTGACCAGATTCAAGTTGCGCGCGCGCCAATCCCACTCGATCAGAGTGCCCCCCCCATCCGGATCGAGCAGCAGCCACTGCGCGTCGGTCGAGACGATGACTTCCGGACGTGAGTCACAATCGAGGTCGGTCACATCGATATTCAGCCATTCTTCCGTCGCATGCGCCGCCTGCTCGGCTTGCGTCTGCGCGGCGATGAGCTGCGCAAAGTTAGCCTCGCGGATGTGAAACAGATAGATGCCGCCGAACACGCCGTGCCAGTACGGCGAACTGCACTGTCCGGCCCATAATTGATCCAGGGCCGCATTGCGCGCACCCACGCGCTTCATGCGATGCACCAGGTTGCTGGTCCACAACATGCGCTTGTGCAACGTGTTGATCTCTGGATACTTCACCATGAACGAGCGCCACATGCCGCCTTTGATGAACCGCAGCACGTCAATCCGCCGCTCGGCCTGCAGCTGTTTCTTAATCTTGACCAGATCGTGCGAGGGCTGCGCGGGCAGCGACCACACGTTCATCTCGTCGTACGACGCGGCGGGCAGATAGGCGCGCCCGATCGGTTGCACTTGCTTCAACACATCACCCGGCGGACAGGTGATCAGCCAATCGGCGTTTTGTTCCAGCGCCGTGAAGAATTCCTCAACCCAACCGCCCGGCCAGCAGTGATCGTAGGTGGTGGGCCACAAGCCGAACTTCTCGCCGTCGTCGCCCATGACAGCCACACGCGGCGGCGCTCCCGCCGTTACCGGTCGCGTCGCTTGCTGCCGCAGCCAGTCAATAATCTCGCTGACCTTGCTCCAGGGCGTGGCAAAGCGCAAATAGTGCAGCGAAATGAACAGGTTGAGGGGGTGGCCCTGCTCTTCGGTCACGTAATGACCAAAGAGATCGTCGTCGACGTAGCCGCCATATTTGAAGTGGGTATCGTCGACGATGGTGTAGCGCAGGCCGGCTTCGTGCAGCGGCTTGGGCAGATGGGGTTCCCACACGCGCTCGGCCAACCACATCCCGATCGGCTCCACGCCGAAATCCTTGAGGACCGCCTCGTTCATCTTGGCGATCTGCCCCAGCTTGTCGGCGTCAGGCAGTGCGGTGAGCACCGGCTCGTAGTAACCACTGGTCAATATCTCGATCTGCTTGCGCCCCACCAGGGCGCGCACCCGTTTGATGAAATCAGGCTGCTGCGCGATCAGCCAGTCGCGCAAGGGTCCGCTGTAGTGCAACGCCACACGCACGGCAGGATGTCTTTCCAGCGCGGTCAGCATGGGCTCATACGTCTTTTGATAGGCATCCGCGATCACAAAGTCGTAGTTGCCCACCGGTTGATGGTTGTGCAAAATGAGGGAAAGGTAGATTTTATTCATGAGTTGGTTGCTGATGATTGGCGGTGAGTTGTTGGTTGTCGGTAGTGCGCACCATCCTGAAACATGAAACCTTGATCGTTATCAATTGTTCATTGTTCGCTAGCCTTTAGGCACATAGCCAACCGTCGTGCCGCTGGGCACCATGCTGCCGGTAAAATCGCCCGGCTGGCTGTCCCCGGCGATGACGCAGTTGCGTCCCACCCGCACGTTCTGGGGCACCATGGCGTTCTTACCCATCAATGAGATGCCGGACGTGAGGTCGCCCAGCGGATTAGGACTGTAATCGACCCCGTAGCCCACATGGGCATTCTGCATGATGGTGCACTGCTTGTCGATGATCGTGCGATCGACGATGGCGCCGTTCTCAATGATGGTGTCGGTCAACACGATCGAGTTGCGTACCACCGCACCCCGCCCGACCTTCACACCCGGCGAGAGCACGCTGTACTCGACGGTGCCTTCGATCACGCAGCCGTCGGTGATCAAGCTGTGGGCCACCACCGCGCCGGTGCGAATGTTCACCGGGGGTCGCTCTTCCGAGCGGGTGTGGATGATCCACTCGCGATCGAGCAGATCCAATGGCGGCGTATCGGCCAGCAAGTCCATGTGCGCTTCCCAGTAGGCTTGCACGGTTCCCACATCCACCCAGTAGCCGTTGAAGGGATAGGCATAGACGGCGTGCGTCTTGATCATCTTGGGAATGATGTTCTTGCCAAAGTCATGCGCCGAAGTTGGATCGGTGTCGTCTTCGTGCAACATCTGGCTCAACACATCGGTGTTGAAGACGTAAATGCCCATGGAACCCATGTTACTCTTGGGCTGTAACGGTTTCTCTTCAAAGTCGAGGACACGATACGCCTCGTCGGTCTGCACAATGCCAAAGCGCGAAGATTCGTCGGGCGATACGGTCAGGGTGGCCACCGTCACATCGGCGCGCTTCTCCTGGTGGAAGGTGATCATATCGTCGTAGTTCATCTTATAGATGTGGTCGGCTGCCATGATCACGGTGTAGTCCGGCCGGTGGCGTTTGATGAAATCGAAGTTGCGCTGAATGGCATTGGCCGTGCCGCTGTAGCGTTCCACCATGTCGTTCGAGCGTTCGATCGGTTGCAGCAACCAGACCCCGCCATACATGCGGTCCAGGTCCCAGGGGCCGCCCGTGCGAATGTGTTCGTTGAGCGAGTGCGGACGATATTGCGTGAGGACACCCACCGTGGTAATGCCAGAGTTGGTACAGTTGGACAGCGGGAAATCGACGATGCGGTACTTGCCAGCAAAGGGCACGGCGGGTTTGGCGCGCTTCTGCGAGAGGATGCTGAGCCGGCTGCCTCGTCCACCGGCTAGGATCATGGCGAGTGCGTGCATGGTTCATCCTTTGGGGGAGAGTGATCTGAGTCGTTAATTACCGAGAGTTCTGCTGCAACTCGATTGCCCGGTGATAGAGCTTGACGTACTGCTGCGCTGAAGCACCCCATGAGAAATCGGCGGCCAGGCCGCGCCGCTGCAGGGTCTGCCAGCGGTCAGGATCCGCATAGGCGGCCAACGCTCGATCGAGTGTGCCGAGCAACGCTTTAGCCGTGTAAGCCTTGAATGTGAAGCCCGTGCCGCGTTGCGCGGATCGATCGGCGTCGATCACGGTATCCGCCAGTCCGCCAGTGGCACGCACCACGGGCACCGCGCCGTAACGCATGGCGATCAATTGACCCAGCCCGCACGGCTCAAAGTGCGAGGGCATCAGGAAGACATCGCAGCCGCCATAAATCTTGCGCGCCAGCGGCTCGTTGAAGGCAGGATCGAAAGCCACCCGGCCGGGATACTGCGCGGCCAGCGCCTGCAACGCGGCGTGATACTGCTCATCGCCATGACCGAGAATGGCCAGCTGCACATCGCGCTGCAACAGCTGTTCGGCGGCTTGCATCAGAATATCCAGGCCCTTCTGCTCGAACAGGCGCGAGACCATCCCCACCAGCAGCGTGTGCGGCTTGCGCTTCAACTTCAACTCAGCCTGCACGGCGCGCTTGTTGACCGCACGCTTCTTCAATGAGTCGGCAGCGAAACGTTCGGCCAGCAGGGGATCGGTCTGCGGATTCCATTCTTGCCGATCGAGGCCATTGAGGATACCGCTGAGTTGATCGCGCCGCGTATGCAATAAATCATGCAGGCCTTCGCCGAACTCGCGTGTCAGAATTTGGCGGGCGTACGTGGGGCTGACGGTGTTGATCGCATCCGCATAGACGATGCCGCGCGCCAGCCAATTGACGCTGCCCGGCGGTTCGCCGATGATGCGCGGCGGCGTTTGCTTGAATCCGGCGAAGTGAAACAGCGCATTGCCGCCCAGGCCCTGATAGTAAAGATTGTGAATGGTCAGCACACTGGCGATGGATTTCAATCTGGCTTCGCGGCGGCCGCGCGTGGCCAGGTACATCAGCGCTGGACCGATATGCCAATCGTGGGCATGCAATACATCCGGCGTCCAGTCGATGATGCGCAGCAGCTCGATCACGGCGCGGCTGAAAAAGACGTAGGCCATCAGCTCATCGGGCTGGCCGTAGACCACATCGCGCCCGAAGAAACGCTCGTCCCACACGAAATAGGTGGGCACACCCGTATAATTCGATTCGACCACTTCAGTGGTGCGTGCGTTTTCGCCCGTGGGCACATCGATGAAACGATGCACTCGCTTGACGCTGTAGCGCCCGGCATCGATGGGACGATAACGCGGAATGATCACCCGCACGTCGTGACCCAACGCCCGCAAGGCCTGCGGCAGCGAACCGATCACGTCGGCCAGTCCGCCGACCTTATAGAACGGTGCACACTCGGCTGCCACAAAAAGAATTTTGAGGGGAGCGGGTGAGTGATTGTTTGTTGTGGGTCGTTGGTTGCTGGTTTTTGGCAAAGCCATGGGCGCTCGAATCAAAACAAGGGTGGGATAGGGTTATACTAGCACAGGGTGAGTTACCCGTCAAAGTAGAAATGCAGAAGGGGGAGTGCGGAATTTGGAATGCGACAGGCTGGTGGCAGGCCGGCGCAACTAATCCGCTCCCGACGGATCAGCTCAACCCGAGCGCTGCTTCGTTATCGCGGAGACGCACGTCGCGGGTCAGAACCAGCGCCCAAGACAGATGAGTAGCGGCCAACAAAAAAGCCCCGCTGACGCGAGGCTTCAATCCAAAATTCGCAATCTAAAATCCTACGGTGTCTCTCCGCCCGTGCCCACTTTGAAGATCGCCTGCCACGGCTGATAACGTGTGAAGACACGATCTTCAGAGACGACTTGCCCGTTGCGCGTGACCGTGCGTTTCACAGTGACATCCGCGCCGTCGGCGGCGTAGTCCACCTGTTGGCGCGTGCCGGCCGGCAGCGTGGGATCTTCTTCGAGCTTGTCTTCGGGATGCGGGATGACGGTCTCGACAATCGGTTCGGAGATCGTCACCTGCCGCCCATCGCTCGTGCTGTAGAACTTGAACGTCAAACGGCCGGCCACATCGTTGGCATAAGCTTCAATCAAGATGTGATAGGGTGTGTCGTTCTGGAATTTGAAATCGACGTAGGGGCTGAACACGCTGGCGTCCAGGCCGGGACCGGCGCCGCGCTCATACCAGCCCACCCGATAGGCATGCGGCCAGCGCTCGATGATGGGATAACCGCCTGTGAAGGCCGCCCGGAATGCGGTGGTCGAAACCTGACACACACCGCCGCCCACCCCCTTGATGGTGCGGCCATTGTAGATGATTAGCGCTTCGGCGTAACCCGTGTCCAGGCTCACGTCGCCCAGATTGTCGTTGAATGAAAACGTCTCGCCCGGCTAGACGATGACGCCATGCTGGCTGGCCGAGGCCGCTCTGATGTTCTTCATGCGCTCTTCACTGGAACCAGCATAGAACGATTGCCCGCTTGACACGAGCTCGGTGATGCCCAGATTCGCCGCGCTGGCGTCGTCATAGAAATCGGGGCGCTGCTCGTTCACGACGAGTGCCACTTGTTGATCGCCACGCGCCAGCGCTTCATTCATGCGGGTCGCCGTTGTCGTGATGTCGAGTGCGCGCCCGATCTTGCCCGGCTGAATCACTTCCAGCTGGCGGGTATCGTCGTTGAAGATGAAGCGTGCGTTCTCGGGCGCCTGATCGATCTGCTGCGCCAGATCGGCCAGCCCAGCGCGCAGAGCGTCTTCGTTAAATTTGACCTCGATCGCCATGCCGTCTGCCGCTTTGTCCACCCTGAGGAACGACAGCAGCTGCTGCGGCGTCAAATCCCAACTGGCCGGTTCGCCGAGTGCGGGATTCGCCAGCACCAGCGTCATATTGCGATTCAAGACCTGCTGCAACTGCGCAGCGGCGGCGGACACATCGGTCAGGCGGGGCAGCTGCGTATCGATCGGCAGCACGATGCGCTTGGGCCCATCGGTTTTGGCCAAGTCGGGCAGCAGCTTAAGCGCCGCCTCCACGTTTAGCTCGCGTCCGATTTGAGCGGGTGTGGTGATGACGTTCGTGCCATCAAGTTGCAATCCGGCGTCGAGGGGTGGACGATTAATCTGCGCGGCCATCTGCTCGAAGTAAGCGCGGGCAACGTTGGAATTGAAGACGATGCGCGGAGCAAGCTCGGCGCCGTTGAAGAGCACCTGCGTCTGCCCCTCTACGCCGCGCCCCGACAGCTCGAGCGCGGCCTGCGCCGTGGCTTGGGCGTCGAAGTAGATGCCGAGATCGATCGGGTTGGCGATCCACGCCCGCTGCCCGTCGCTCAGATCGACGCGGGCAGTGTTGAACTTGGCTTGAAAAGCCACATCCAGCGCCGCGGCGGCATCAGCCAGCGTCTTGTTGCTCAAATCGACATGCCACACCGAAACGCCGGGCAGGACGCGTGCGGAGAAGTACAGCTGAAAGGCGATGAAGCCGAAGGCCAACACCAGCAGGCAGGCCGCCAGCGCGATCAGCGCAACAAAAGCCCACGGCAGACGGGTCGTGGGTCTAGGTTTATGGGCTTGAGACAGTGTGGCAGTGCTCATGGGGTGATATTACCACAGCGGGGCAGATACCCGCAATAGGTCGAGGATACCGCTTTCAGCAGGGTATTAATGGATTCGAGGCTTGCCCGTACCCGGCTTCCAGTGGAAGCCGGTGGGCCGCTGGCGTAGCCGGAGTTCTTAATCGTTTTGGCTTTAGCCGGTGTCTTCAGTCGTTTTGATTCCGACTGAAGCCTCCACTCCGGATCAAGTCAAGCAGTGACTGGACTCGAGGCTTCAGCCGGTGTCTTCAGCCCAGGTTGATTCCGGCTAAAGCCTCTACTCCTGATCAGAGCCGATAACAACTGGACTCGAGGCTTTAGCCGGAGTCCTGACAAACTGTTCGCCGGGATTCAGAAATCATCATCTGGATCAGTGAAGTCAACAATTGGGAATCGCTCAAAGG
>JAUQXC010000080.1 GCA_030834825.1 Thermoflexales bacterium | reverse complement strand
GTGCAAAGTAACCGATCGGCGCACGTGGTTATTTGGGCAGATCGGCAAACAGTTCGTGGATGTTGCCATCGGGATCGGCGAACATGGCCGTGCGTTGATGCCACGGCATATCGGCGGGAGCATGAACGGGTGTGGCGCCCTGGGCCACGATCGCGGCATAAGCTCGATCGACCTCAGCCGGTTCGGCGCACGGAAACGCAAGTTCGAAGCACTGCCCACGCTGCGCTTCAGCATAGGCAGCGTGGCCGCTGGCCTCGTGCAAGACCGAGCGGGCACAGATGGCAAAGCGCACGCCGGCGTTGTGAAATTCGACGTAGACACCCAGGTCCTGCTTGACTTCAAAGCGCAGCACATCGCGATAGAATGCGGTCAGGCGAGGCACATCATCGGTGAGGATGGTGATGAGTGCGATCTGGTTGAGCATGTTATTCTCCCGGTGAGGGGTCGCTGAATTTTCGGGCAGTATAACACACTTCAACTCGGCGTTGAGGATTGCAAAGAAAATTTAGATCTTCGAGCAGACTTCCGAAGTTTTCGGCGAACCAGAGGTTCGCACAACTTCGGAAGTCTCGGCTATTTCAGAGCCGCCGCAACGCTAACGCGACAATGGCCGCCCAGGGCAAGGCCTTGAATTGATCGGCGTCGAGTGCGGCTTCCACTTCCGTGCGCGTGAGGAGCAGGAGGTGCTGCTCTTCCAGATCGTCGGCGTTGCGTTCGGCGACGTAGTGGGCGTGTAAGGCCAGAAAGAAATGCGCGGTGCCTGCACCTCGATTGGCATCCACGCGATACTGGCCCAGCGCGATCCACTGCGTTGCTTCGTAACCGGTCTCTTCCAACAGCTCGCGTTGCGCGGCGGCCAGTGGCTCTTCGCCGGGTTCGAGGTAACCGCCCACGGTGGCCAGCGCTTCGCCCGTGACAGCGTACTTGACCTGGCGAAAGCATAGAAACTCACCGGCCTCCGTCACCGCCACCACATTGATGAAGTCAGGGGTGATGACCCACGGCCACTGTTCGATCACGCGGCCATCGGGCAGCTGCACGGTGTGATCTTCCACCCGCAGAAACTTGCCGCGCTTGAGGACGGTTTCACGCGAAAGGGTTTTCCAGGTCTGCATGCTCAAGGTGAGTGCTCCAATCATCGTGGATAAAACAGGCGGCGCTATCTTCTTGATTAGAACCAACAGGGTGCGTCGCCTGGCGTTTGGCTTCCCGGGTGACCTCGTTCCGCAATAACCTGCCGGCTAAATCAACAACAGAAAGGACCGTCAAGCCGACGCTTTATCCCTGCCGAGGATCAACCTCAGTAGCCCGATGGCGGCAATGAAACCTCCGGCATGGTAAAGCAGTTTATCGGGCAAGAGATAATCGATTAGATTCAGGCCGGCGAAAGCGGGTGTGAAGTAGATCAAAGGGACAAACAGCATCGGTAACCCCACGACCAGAAAAACCATTGCGACGAATTTACTTCTTTCCCCGCTGACCACCACGATCCAAAAGAGCATGAGCACACAAATTGCCAGCACCCAATTTGCCAGCGGGTAGGCCCACAACAGTATGTCGCCGAGCGTGAAGGTCCTGGAGTTTTCTTCACGTAAGAACAAGATTGCCCGATCGAGCCCAAAGGCTAACAGTAAAACGCTGATCAAGCCTATCAGCGAGATAAGCTGTGTTGAACGGGGGCGTGGGGCCATAATGGGTTTCCTATCGTTGAGCGATCTACACAATCACCGGCTCTTGATACACGCCGAACACCTGACGCAGCACATCGGTGATTTCTTGCAACGTGGCATAGGCCTTCACCGCGTCGAGGATAAAGGGCATCATGTTCTGCGTGCCTTGGGCCGCCCCC
>JAUQXC010000858.1 GCA_030834825.1 Thermoflexales bacterium | reverse complement strand
CGCGTCAACGGCGACATTGTCGTTGACGGCAATGCTTTCCTGCGTTCACGCGCGCGTGTGGAGGGCGATCTTACCCTAGCAGGCACGTTGCAACGCCAGGATAATGTCGTCATCGTCGGCACGCTGACGGAAGGCGCCTCTGTGAGTGCGCCCAGTATCCCGACCAGGACCGTAACTTTTGGGTCTACTGATCTGACGGTGGAGAACGGCCAATATGCGATCTGGTCGCCGGGCGATTATCGCGATGGCCTGGTGCGCGCACGCAGCTCGGTTGTTCTGAGTGCGGGGACCTACAACTTCCGGGCTTTGAACATCGAGCCAGATGCGGACGTGATCCTCGACACGAGTATGGGTGCGATCACGATCAACATCGCCGGGACGTTGGAGTTTGGTGATCGGTCAGAGATCAGTGCCTCAGACGGCAATCGGGCGACGTTCTACGCCAACGCCAGCGGCACAGTGCGCGTGGGTACCGATGTTATCTTCAACGGACAAATCGTCGCACCGTACGCTCGCGTGCAGGTCTTCTCGCGCACAGCCATCCACGGTTGCCTGGCGGGTAAGTCCATCGTCGTCGAACCGGATGCGCGTTTGCAGCCGCCAAGTTCGACTGAGCCTACCGCGCTCTATCCCATCACCTTGCAGCGGAGTTCGCTGCAGTCGGTGCTCGTCGGCCAATCTTTACCCGATGTTTACAACGGCACGGGGCCAGGCAACTTTGGGTGGCTCAGCTGGACGGGCGCGAACGACGAGCCGGTGCTGGTGCAAAGCTTAACGCCGCCGGGAAATAGTCAAACCTACATCAATCCCGAGAACCCGGCGGATCATACCCTATCGATCAACGATTGGGTCTATGGCCGGTCTGGTGTGTCCAATTCCAAGGGCGTGCGCGATGCCCTGGATCAGCTCAAGACGTTAATCATCACGGTGCCCGTCTGGGATACCGCAACCGGCCAGGGCAACAACACGCAGTATCACGTCGTCGCCTGCGCACGCATTCAGATCACCGGCTATCGCCTGCCGGGTCAGAATCGTCTCTCAGCCAAGTATTGGGGGATCGCCAACTGTCAGTAACGAGCCAGGAGAAGCAGTTCTCTGAAGCCTTGAAACCTTGTGAGTAAAGCATAGGCTGAGAGGAAACCCAGATCTGCGGCTTCCTCTCAGCCTGTCCGTGTCACAGATTGAGGAAGTTCCTTTCCAGCGGATTGCTCGATCGGCATCAGCCGGAATGAGTGATCGTTTTCACCGGAATGTGCCTCTAGAGCCAATCTTCAGGGTTACAGTGCGCTTTGAGCTCTTGGAGCAGCCTGGTTCTTCCCCGATGTAGCCGAATCTTCACAGTCTCTATGCTTAGCCCTAAGATGTCAGCAATTTCCTTGGCAGCTAACTCTTCCAGTTCACTTAGAGCGACCACTAGTCGATAATTCGGCGGAAGGTTTTTGATAAAGTCACAGTAACAGTCATACCTTTCCTTGTTACAAAGTTGCTGCTCTAGCGAAGGTACTTCGTTCTGCGCCCCTACAACCTTATCCCCCGTTTCTACCTCGTCCGAGTCGAATCCATTCAGTAATCCCAACTGTAGGGTTCGTTGATAAGGCAACGTACGCAAACGATCGAGCGCCGTATTTGCGGCAATTCGATAAATCCAAGTCGACAGTTGAGATTCTCGCCTAAAAGCAGGCAGGGCCTGACTGACCTTCACAAAGACCTCTTGGGTCAGGTCTTCAGCTTCATACTCTCCCACCATGCGCGTCAAATAGCGCTGTATTTTAGGACGAAAGTCATTATAAATTTGCTGAAAATCCAGCATGTCTTCGCACATAATGCTCTATTCCCAACAATTCTCATTCTGGCAAAAGCTGCTCCCGCTGAAAACGGCAGATTGTCACACCGCATGTGCACGCACAGTGGTGTATGTGTCCGTCTTGAGCCTCCATCAGGCTTTTTTAAATCAACTTGAGAATTGCTGCCCTATTCACTACAGCTTAAACTGTCACAGGTTCTGTACCTAGCAACAACTAATAGCGCAACCAGGTTACGGAGCACTAGTGCTGTAACTTGATGAAAGTGCGGGGTTGAGGTAAGTTAGGGTCATGCCCAAACGAACGCTCAAACTCCCACCCGTCGAACGAGAACGCTTGTTGAAATTGGTCAGTCTCGGCCAGCATCCGGCCAGTGCCATCCGCCGCACGTACATTCTGCTGCACAGCGAGGGTGGTCGCACTGATGAGACTATCGCCCAGTTTCTGTTTTGCAGCGAAGACACCGTGCGCCGGACGCGCGTTCGGTATCTGACGGAGGGCCTTGACGCTGCCCTGGAAGACAAGCCCCGGCCCGGGCGTGAACCCCTGTTGAATGCGCAACAGGAAGCCTATTTGATCGCGTTGGCCTGCAGCACGCCGCCTGCGGGTCAAGAACGCTGGACCTTGGAACTCTTAGCCCGCCAGCTGATGGACGACGAACAAGTCGCCGACATCTCAACGGAAACGGTCCGACTCACGCTCAAAAAAACAAACTCAAACCTTGGCGCGTAAAGAGTTGGTGTATCGCCCAGATCACGCCCGAATTCTTGGCGCGAATGGAGGCCATTCTCAACCTGTACGCCCAGCCGTACGATAAAACTCGGCCCCTGGTGTGCTTTGACGAAAAGTCCGTCGAACGGCATGCCCATGTGCGCCCTCCGCGAGCAGTCGCACCGGGCAAGCCCCAGCGGATTGATTATGAGTACCAACGCAACGGCACGCGCAATGGCTTTCTCTTTCTGGGACCCAAAGCCGGACAGCGTCACACCTTGGTCACTCGGCGACGGACCAAACATCAATGGGCCTATGCCATGCGCTATTTAGTCAACGTGCTGTATCCTGACGCGGTGATGATCGATGTCGTTCTGGATAATCTGAACACCCATCTGGCTGAGGTGTTAATCGAAATCTTTGGTAAGGCCGAGGCCGATCGTCTCCTGAGCCGCCTAGCCTTTCATTACACGCTGTTGCATAGTTCGTGGTTGAACATGGCCGAGATCGAGTTGAGTGTAATGGAGCGACAATGCCTCCGCCGTTATCTGCCAGATGAATTGACCTTAGCAACCGAATTGATCGTGTGGAAACGACCGCGCAATGACGCCCAAGTCAAGATCCGCTGGAAGTTCAGCACTCACGATGCCCGGCGCGTCTTTGCCCAGTACTACCCCGCATCTTCAAATTGTTGAAGCACTAGACCGTTTTGGAACGTGCCGTAAGAGAAGTAATTACGGCCAAGCCGACGGCGATCAGCAACAATGCAATCGTTGCCTCAAGACTGAGATGGAAAATCGTATCGAGTGTACCCAGTACAAGCGCAATTATACCAA
>JAUQXC010000857.1 GCA_030834825.1 Thermoflexales bacterium | reverse complement strand
GCTCGATCGATGGCTGCATGTACTTCCGGGGTGTTGGCCCAGGATTTGTTGCTGCTGGTTAATACTCTGACACCCTGCTGTATGGCATAATCAATCGCTTCGGCTTCCGAACGCGCCATCGTTGCATAATCATCGACATTGCTATCATGTAGGAGGACTAGCGAAGCATCGGGCGCTACAGCTAATACTGTCTTAGCCATCACAGTGCCGTGCGGAAAATGCTGTTCCTCACTAAAAGCCTGTTTCGGGAACATGTCAACGAGATGATCTTTAAGAATGGGGTTGTCGGGATAGAAGCCGGCATCGATCACGCCGACGATCACACCACGGCCCGTGGCCGTCTTCCAGGCCGTGGGAACATTCAGCGCATTCAAGGGCCAGCGCTCTGCCAGATGGACGCCAACCGCGCCGGCGGCATTCACTCGCCGAAACTGAAAGGCCGAGCTGGTTGGTGAAAAGTCGCCCGTCTGTTGATCCATCACTCTGGCTGAGCCACTCGATAGATTCGTAACCGGATCAACGCCGGTATACATCAGATCGGCCGTCGCGATCAGCTGCTGCTTAAGCGCCGGTGGGTTGAGCGTGGGCGTGGCCGCCAGGACCAGTGCGCCCACCCCCGCAACGGTGAGTACCGCGCCCCGATCGGAGGCTGTGGTGTCTGCGCCATAAGCCGCAAACAGGTTGATCTGTCGTTGATAAATATCGCGCCCTTGAATCCGGACGCCGTATTTCAGCCTACCAACCGTAATCGCGCCGTTGGCTTCCAGCGCATTGATCACGTCACGTTCTTCCGAACCGTCGCTGAGATCACCATTGATAAAGACTGCTACACCAGCCCGATTCAGAGCGGGCACGGTCTCGCGCAGGATTTGTGGATCGAAATCACTTGGCTCGATGACGGCCAGCAGGCGAATGCGCTGTTGCTTGGCGACATCGAGCAGTGGCGTCCCGGCGACCCTCATTTGTCGATCGAGCGTCAGGGGCTGAATCTGCGCATCGGGTGCGATCAGTTTCACCAGCGTGAGATCTTCACTGTGGTTACGCGTAACTGTCACGGTGATGCCTTGTCCGGTGCTGCGCACCCAGGCAATCGGCGCGCGGGCATAGGTGGGGACAAGATAAGGACTGGGCAAGATGCGGCCTTGCACCACACCTTGAGTTGTGACAGCCGCTTGTATTGATACTGGCGCGGGCGATTGGGTTGGCAAAAAGGTTGACTGCGGCGTGCAACCAAGCGTTGGGATGGGAGATGGACTAGGTGGAGTGTGCGTTTCAGTTGGATCGGGCGGAGTGCTCGACTCTGTTGGAGCGGGCAAGGGTGCTGTCTTCGTCGCGTCGATGAGTATTGACGTCGCAACTGGTAGA